>NZ_JAVRBR020000149.1:0-91339 GCF_034531165.2 Dendronalium sp. ChiSLP03b
GGCAGTTTGTGCAGCTTGTCCCCAGTTAGGTGGTGACGCTGGCTGAATATGGAGATGAGTCCAGTGAGCAATCAGGAAGGCAGTCAGAGAAAGAATCAGCCAGCGATACATACCCAGCAGAGTTCCTTGCCCAAAGCGATGCAAACCAAAACGATGCTTTGCGGTTTTAAACCAACCTTCTATCTGCCCTTCGGGTTCGCCAGTTGCTTTATGCCGGGGAACCCGTCCACCGCACTGGCTCACCAACGACGTTTACCCCACCCTTCGGGTTCGGCAGTCGCTCATGGGGGAAACCCCCAAGACCGCACTGCCTCACCACTTGAGAGTAGAAGCCTTGATAGGTCGAGTAGACAAAACAAAACGCTTTTCTAACTTGCCATTATCACGCTTTAAGTAATACCAAGAAACAGTAACAGGAAACTTTAAACCAAACAGATAAACTTGTTGCCCTTGTTGGTGTAAAAGTCTTAACAGTCTACCATCAGCTAATTTACGACTAATAGCTACACCTGTAATAGCATGATATTTGAGTTGACGTATACCCTCAAGAAATTCGACACTGCCACTCATCTGTATCAGCTAAAATAATAGTCTGGAAATGTTGAGTTAAAGATTGCGGTAAACGTTTCACGAGTTTCAATCCAAGCTGTGCAGGGGAGGGCGTTCCCTTACCTCTCCAAACCCGAAAATTCCAAGGAATGCGGCATCTTCCAATTACTAAATAAATTACGACCAGATGCAACCCACGTTTACCATTGTAGACTCTGATTAAATCACTAAATTCTGGAAATTTGCCTCGTTTCTCTAAAGTTGTCAGGTCAATTATTACTTGTAAAAAGGGTTTCCTTCCTCTACCAGATGATGCTAATACATTGAAAACTGTTTGTAATGCGGTGGAACGAACTACACGAATCATCTCCCTAGTTGACCAAGGATTGATATTTAAAAATCGGCTGATTGCACTTGGGGATTTTGTTTGACTGTGTTCGGGTAATGGATGTCCTTGTGCCTCTAAAAATAATGCCAACATCGCTTCTAGGTTCTCTTTTTGGTACGGTGTCGGCATCAATTCTTTTAAGCTGTAAACTAGTTCTTGGGCGTGGGCAAGCATTTTTCTTGCTTTTTATCGAAATACATTTCACGCCCTTTCTCTCATGTTTTGAGATTCAGATGCAATCATATCTATGTCTTTTGTCAAACCGTCTCTGCATTCACTCATCTCACATCTTCTGCATTAATCCCAACTTCTAAGTTATTTTTGAAACAAAAACTACTTACTTGTATCAATTCATCTGTTGTTACAGTTGAACACTGGTTTCTCTGACTTGTACGGGTGACTACGGTTGGTGCAAGAAATGAGTAAAGTAAACTCATAAATCCGAGTAAAGGCGCAATGCATTGCGCCTTTACTCGGATTGAATCTGGGCTTCAGTTTCCTACGCTCCCCAACTCAATGGTACGGGTTGTCGCTGTGCTAAAACTTCACTATACAGTTGTTCTAAGTGAGTAATATTCTTGCTCAGGGTATAACGGTCTAGTACGCGCTTTCTCGCTTTTTGCCCCAACAGAGTTGTTAATTCTGGATGGTCTTGGAATAATGGCAAAAGAGTTCTTAACTGCGATCGCACTGTCTTTGTATTCAGAACTACGCCTGCGCCTTTTTCTAATACTTCCCCGTCTGCACCCACGTCAGTTGCTAAACAAGCTATTCCACACGCCATTGCCTCCAACAGAGACAGGGATAGACCTTCTACTAATGAAGGTAAAACAAATACATCTGCACCCCGCAAAATTTCGATACGTCGGTTTTCATCAGCAACAAATCCTAACCAAGTAACGCCTTCTTCCCAACCATAAAATTGCTCTAAAGATGGCTTCAACGGCCCGTCACCGACAATCAGCAGCTTACTGTCAACTCCCATCTCCGACTGTTTCCAAGCACGAAGGAGGGGTTCGATGTTTTTTTCTGGGGCTATTCGACCTTGGTAGACAAACAAGCGTTCGGCTTTGAATTCTGCTTTGACTGTAGAAAGTCCAGGAGAGTATTTGGTAGTATCTACGCCATTGGGAATCACAGCTATATTTTCTTCTTTTACACCCATGCGTGCCAACAATTCTCTTTGAATTTGGGAAAATACAATTACGCGATCGTAGTTACCCAAAAAAGGCGCGTAGAGTTGATAAGCCAAAAGTTGTGTTCCTGAGATTAGTTTTGCCCCTTTACCTGCAAATGGTGTGTGGAAAGTGGCAATTAAAGGCAAATTTAGTTCTTCACAAATTTCCGGTAGAACAAAGTCGAGAGGAGAAAGGGTTAAGGATGCATGGACTACATCTGGTTTAATGCGGCGCAACGATTGGGTTAAGACTTTGGTCGCTTTGAAAGTGGGAATTGTGTAGACTTGAGATTTATAAATAAAAGGTAGGGGAACTTCTTGACAATTTGGCCAGTTATCAGGTTCAGATTCTTCTTGAGCAAAGTGAAGAAAGCTAACTTGGTGTCCCCGGTCTAGCAAGGCATTTGTAATTTCCCGACTGTAGGTGACGTTGCCACAAAAGGGTGATTTTTTTCCAATCCAGGCTATACGCATTCTTTATTAGCTATGAGAAAAGCAAATTTTATTCATACAGTTTCGTCTCTTTGATTTTTCGTCTTTTATCCTGTTGCACTTCCTGGCTTTTTGTTTACCATAAAATTCCACCCAATACTAATCAATTAGCAAAATTTTGCGTTGATGAAATCAACGCATTTATGGCTAATCTAGCCTACCTAATAACTAGGTTATGCCTATACATTGATAAAAACTTTCTCTAGTTAATATCAAAGTATAACTAGCAAGTTTGCGATATATTTTTGCTGGCATCAGTTTACCACGAAAGTAAAAACTTTAATTAAGTGAGTAATGATGTCAAGGTAGCGAATAATAACTTTTGTGCTACTACTCACGGGAGTTATACCAAGTTAAGATTGCTCCTGAAAAAACGATCGCAGCTAATCCTAAAAACACTGCTTGTAATCCCACAAAGGTTTCTGCGACACCTGCCAATGCTAAAGGCAAAGAAAGAGCAATATTAATTACATTGTTTTGCAAACCAAAGACCTTACCCCGCATTTCTGGTGGGGTTTCCGTTTGGATTGCTGTCTGCATGGGGATACCCACTAGCGCCCCAAAGACACCCAACAGCGCTACCAACAGTAGGATTATCCATAGCTGTGTAGTAAAGATAGAAAGACCAATCAAAGATACTGCCATACCTACACAACCGCACAAGCTGAGTTGCGTATAGGAGAAGCGCTGACCGAACTGACCGAGAATTGTTGCTCCAGCAGCGATGCCAACACCACCAGATGCTAATAAAAAGCCAAATTGGGAAGCTTTTAAGTTAGGAATTATTTCTGCCATGCGAACAGCTAGAACAGTTAATGCCGCAAAGACAGAAAACAAGATAATCAGTTGTAGTAAAGCATTGCGGATATGAGGATTTGCTTTGAGGTAGCCGAAACCATCGCGCAAGTCAGAGAAAACGTGAGGGAATTCTGTTTTTTCGTCATGGGGCTTTTCGTTAGTCACTAAGAGTAACAAAATGACGCTAGCGATCGCATAACTGCCACCCACTAAAATTTCTTTGCCCAACCCATTATTACCACCAAGTTGCAACCAAATTCCATCAGCGATCGCTAACAAAGGTTCTCCAACAGCAAACCCTACAATCACCGATGCCATCATCGTTGTCGTGTACAGGGAGTTAGCCGAAAGTAAGTGCTGTTCTTCCACCACTAAAGGAATTGCAGCCTGTTCTGCCGGTGCAAAAAACTGCGTCAGCGTGGAAACCAAAAAAGTTACGCCCAAAATGATCGCAAAACCCACTGGTAACAATCCTATGGGTTTCCAATCATGAGTCAACCACAACAAAAAGGGAATTGCTAAAACTAGGATGCCGCGCCAAGCATTCGATGCCACCAGTACAGCTTTTTTCGACCAGCGATCTACAAACACACCAGCCACAGAACCAAACAGTACAGCTGGAATGGTGAAAGCCATCATCAATGCTGATACCCAACCACTAATGCTTTGATTACCCGTCTGAAACTGACTGTTAATTAAGGCAATCATTAGCACCAAATACACTTTATCTGCCAGTTGGCAAAAAACTTGACCACCCCAAAGAGCTAAGAAATTAGGATTTTTTAATACAGGTAAAAATCCTTGTTGTTGTACATTTCCCGATGTTGTTTCCTTACTGGAACTAGATACATCTAATTTCGACGGTTCTTTTTTCGGGGTAGTAGCTACTGGCAAACTCTTCCCATTGCTATCTGCCTCAGCGGTGGTTAGGTGGTCATCGGATTGTTTTTCACATTCCTTGGGAATATCGCTTTTTGGGATTTCCGATGTCCAATGTTTATTATTTGTCGAAACGTCTTGTGGGGACATTTCATGACCATTGAGCTGACTGGGTGTAGATTTGGGAACAGCACTTAGGTGATTTGGGACTGTCGGTGCTGATGCCCGATTCTGTTTTTTGGCGTAGTTTGGTGACAAAGGTAGGATTTTTGTATCCAAATCAGACGGTTGCATCATGGTTGGCAGCAAAATAAGAGTCGATCAAGGTAGCGGAGCGAATAGGACGACCTAAATGATACTGAGCATACTGGCGCAAAATCTGCTCAACAGATAACCAGCCAAAATCTTGGGCTGGATTAATTTGCATTATCTCTGGTTGTGACAGCTGTTGGAACATAGCCAGTTCTGTAGAACTTAGGCGGCTAGAAATCGCTGGTATTTCTTGCCTATGGGCAACTGTTTGGTAACTAGATGTTTGGGGTGATTGGTCGATGGGGCGATTGGCTGATGGGATGGGTTTTGAATTCTCCCTGTCTCTTCCAATTTTCCCCTCTGTTCGCAAGCGTTCCCAAGCATCTAAAGAAACCGTACCACCCGCAGGGATACTAAATCCTACCTGCCAGTTGGCATCTGTAACATCTGGCCGTAGGGGTTGTTGAGTCAGGCAACAGACTTGCACCTGGGGTGTCAGTCCTGCCAATGCTAAAAGGTGAAACACTGCATGAGCTAGGTATGCGTAAATACTAAATGTCTCTGTCTTAGGCAATACCTCTAAACGATGGAGATGTTCGTTAAGTAACTCATACAGTTCTTCTTGGGGTTGTTCGCTTAAAGCCTGACACAGTACTATTTCTGCTAAATACTGACTGGCAGACAGTTTTCCCAAATCTTTAGCTAGACCTGGATAAGTTTTGAGTGTTTGTGCTTGAGTAATTTTATCGAGCGATCGCCCTTTAGCAATCAACAGTTCATTGACTACAAACATCCCACTTCTACCGCCTAAGCTGGAGTTATGCTTGCGTGACCCCGGCGCAACTGCTCGAATCAAACCGAATTCTCTTGTCAAAATTGTCACTATTCTGTCCGATTCTCCCAGCGCTTGAGTTTTGAGATTAATTCCAGTTGCTTTATAGGTTCTACTCATTAGTCATCAGCCGTTAGTCATCAGTCATTAGCTATATTGCCAGTAGTCAGTGGTCAGTAATCAGACACAAAAAACTGACAACTGTCAGCTGACAAATGACTATTCTCCCTTTTCCAGGTTATCGCGCTGGCGGATCAGATCGATACTGCGAGACGTGCCCAATCTAGTAGCACCCGCCAGTATTAAATCTAAGGCTTGATTAAGATTGCGAATACCCCCCGATGCCTTAATTCCCACCCTTTCTCGTGCCACTTCTTTCAACAGCCGCACATCCGCCACAGTGGCACCGCCATTCCAACCTGTACTAGTTTTTAAGAATGCCGCCCCTGCATCCATAGATATTTCTGCTGCTAGTTTTTTCTCCGCATCCGTCAGCAGATTGGTTTCTAAAATTACCTTGACCGTTTGCTCAGTCTCTTCACAAATTTCAGCAATCTCTCGATGAACTTGCTCGGTTTTACCAACTTTCAACCAGCCTAAATTGATAACCACATCCAACTCAGTAGCTCCATTTTCCACTGCTTCTTGAGCCTCATACAGCTTGACTGCTGAAGTCGTTGCCCCAGTAGGAAAACCAATCACTGTACAGATTTTTGGGTTCTTACCGTGAAGGAGTTCTGCTGCTTGCTTTACATGGGCGGGATATAAACAAACTGCCGCAAAATGATATCTGTCTGCTTCTTCACACCATTGCTCAACCTGCTCTGGAGTAGCCGTTGGCGTTAATAAGGCGTGATCTATAAATGGCGCAATATCAATATCTGGATAGTCTGCTGCCATCTTTATCTTTTACCAGTAATTGATTATTAATCTTTATAAAAAATTAAGACATTTCTTATATATATATTAAACCACTTAAACCACATTTATTACGAGTTTATCTTGAAAACAAGCCAGCTAGTTTAGTCTACAAGACAATTTTGCTGGTATTCCGGTTTAATTAGGTATTTAATTTGACTTTAATTACTGACGATGTAGGCAACTCAGCAGTATTGTTAGGACTGGTTACTAAAAAATCAAGAATAGTTTGAGCTAAGGCCTTTGATGCCAAATAGGGTACCCCATTACCAATAGTTTTAAACATATTAGTGAGTGACATATTCTCTGGAAGTACAAAATTTTTAGGCAAAGATTGTATAGCTAAAGCCTCGGCTACAGAAATTCGGCGGATTTTGTAGGGATGTAAATGTACTTCATTATTGCCATAGCAAGCTGTCGGAGAGTAACGCCATCTGTGCAAACGTTTGAAAGACTTCTTAGAATCATCTCCTTCATCAACAGTGGCAAATCTTGTGATACCTGCCCTTGGTTGAAAATAGTGTTTAGCATTGGGATGATTTAATACATCATTTTTTCTAAACCAGTATTCAACTGTAAGTTCTTGAGGAATACCATTAGGACAAGGCAGTATAGAATCTTCTTGAAATGGTTCGCACTTTTGCCAAGGATAAGCAAAAACTTTCTCTTGAGAATATAAAATTTGGCTATTCCAATCAAAAAAACTTTTAGATAATAGCTTGTCACTACCAATTTTTCTGTTTATGTCCTTTATAATATTACTTCGCAAACCAACAAGAATAATTCTTTCTCTATTTTGAGGGACACCATATTCAATGGTATTAATTAACCGTTCTGCTAATATATAGCCTGCTTGCTGTAGTTTTTCTTTAAGCGATTCAAAAAATAAACGGTGTTTGGTTGTTTTCCACAAACCTTTAACATTCTCAAATAAAAAAAATCTGGAAGATTACGACAAATTAATTCTATATAAGCACCTGAAATTTTTCCATTATCTCCCCATTGTCCTCTATTTTTTCCACCAATAGAAAAATCAGGACAAGGAGGCCCGCCAATAAAACCGATAATATTATGAGATTTGCGGCAATCTTGTATTAACCCCCAAAGATGTTGTGCTTTTACACCTTCTGTAAGTTTAGTGATGTCTGCTGCTTCGCCTTCATGATATCCGTATTCTGGCGATGGTAAGTTGAGAACTTCTCGTGAATAGCGGTATGCTGCCATGAATGGAGAAAAAATTTCATTGACATAAACAATGTTAAAACCGCTTGTTTCAAAACCTAAATCAAGGAAACCAGATCCAGCAAAAAAAGAGAAAATACAAGGGCGGTCGCTAGCCATTAATTATTTTTAATATATACTAATTACTTAATAGTAACTATATTTTAACATGAAATATTCCTTAACTAGAATTTTAAGTTTTTTATTAATTATTCCACTGTGGTTAGTAATCATTCCAAGCGATTTATTCAGAAAAGCTTGGTATAGTTATAGAAGATATTTGGCAATCAAAAAAGTTCCAAAAATCCTTGATTGGATCAAAACGCAGAATTTGCCTTTAGATACTGCTGATGGATTTGAATTACCTTATTATCTATCACGTATTGATGTGCTGGGTTTTGTTGAAGCGCTCCATACATCTAATGATTGTTACTGCATAATCATAAAGTTACGGGTAGGTTTGAGAACAGACTTTCAAGGCATACTCTATTGTGATTCACCTTTATCATCTCAAGATTTTGGAAAAGGATATGATGACTGTGATTGCATTCATATACCTGGAAGATACAGTTCGGAATATCGCTACTCTTTTAAAAATCTTGTCATAATTAAACGTTATAACAATCACTTATTTGAAGTAAATTATCATCCTTTCAATTCTGAGTGCTACCACCCTATTAACTAGACGAGCAATTTATAATTAAGCTTAATTTCAAGATGCAAAGACGCTAGAAAATACGTAGCGCCTTTGCGCGAAATTATCCAACTGCTTTCTCAGCACCAACAAGTTCAACCTGTTGTGTCTCTGGTAACAAACGCTTTACACTTTGCTTAACAAAACCTTGCAAAAAAGCAATCTGCTGATTTTGCTGAAATACCTTGTGCAAAGTTTGCCGCAACTTGTCCAAATTCAAATTGCTGCCAGAATCGATCGCTATTTCCTGCTGCTCAAAATACTCAACTAAACTTAACCCTGCTACTCTGGTGAGATAAGCCGCACTAACTCCCTGTACAACGCCACCAGCCACAAAGGTGACAGCGTTACTTTTGAGGACAGTGCTAACAGCTTTTGTAGAAAGTTCTACTAAACCCAGTTTCAGCATCAAACTTCCCATTGTTCCGGCTACTGTTTGCGCTTGTTCTAGGGAAAATTTTTGCTGATAGATATTACCTAAATCCATTACCATCTGGGCATTAATTGCCGCAGTTGCCAGAACATCCAGCGCTGGTACTGGGTTTGCAAAGGCAGCCGCCGCAGCTATCCACTGATATTGTTCGATAACGGGGGTGACGCGATCGCGTCTGGTTCCATTCAACAGATTTTTTGCCTCAGCTTTCAGCAACATAGCTTTCCTGAAAGTAGTTGCCCACACTAGCTGTTGTCCCTGCTGTAGCAAGACTTCACTCAACTGCTGCGTTAACTGCTGGATGTCTGGTGCTGGTTGTTCCATCCACTCTTGCACAGAACCATCAGCCTCATGTTTCCGCACTTTGATAGGAACGGGAGACACAGCAGTCGCAACTACATTGTTTTGCATCCGCTGTTTTAACGACAGCAACACGTTAGCACGTTCATCTGCTAAATACTGGTCTTGTTTGTTGAAAACCAAGATTGTCGGCTGATTCGCTGCCTTTAGCTGCTGTAAAACTTGAAATTCTGAATCTGTCAAATCACCATTTGTCAGAAACAGAACAAAATCAGCTTGATTTACTTCGGCTAAAGCAACTGTATGCGATCGCTCGCCTACTTCTCTAAATAAAGGTGCTGTTTCACAGAAGTTAACTTTTTGCTGTATTTCTTGCTGCCAACTAGACTCTAGCACTCGAATTAAAGTGCTTTTACCTACGGATTTACCGCCAGTAACAGCCAGTTTAATTTCTTGCCTGTCTAACTCTAAAACCAACTGGGCAACTTTTTCTTGTAGTGCCTCTAAAGCTATATGGTTTTCTGCCTCTTGTGCTATTTGGTTAATAACGATTTCAGCTTTGGCGATCGCACTTTCCACTGTTGCCCGATCTACAGGCATACCATCTAGCTTCTCTAAACTGCCTTTCGGGCGATTTTGCTGGAATAACCACAAACCACCACCAACAGCTAAGGCACTCAATAAACCGAACTCACTCAGCTGCACTATTGAATGATGCCAACTTTGTAATATCCATAGGGAAAAGGATAGTCCCAATCCTCCCACTAAAATCGGTCGCTGCAACTTCACAACCATGATTCTCCGCGCTTTTTGGAAGGTTTCTACTCCAGAATAGATCAAAAATAAAACAAAACCCCGCAACCTTTACAGATTGCAGGGGTTTCTCTTATCTTCTACTTGGTGGCGGGAAGTGGATTTGAACCACTGACCTTCGGGTTATGAGCCCGACGAGCTACCAGGCTGCTCTATCCCGCGTCGCTTGTTGACTTTTCAACTATAACTCAAACTTAGAAGTTTGGCAACTATAACAGCGATAATTCTCCAACCACTTCTAGACGCTTGTATTTACCCAAAGTCATAAACTTTTCTGCCAAGCTTTCTGCCACGCTAGGACTAACCCAACCCATCTGCTGAAGTAAATGGATAGCAACGGCATATTTGGCCCGTTTTGCCCCATCCAGGACTTTAATTGCTAATCCCATGCCTTCACCAAGTCTGCCAATGCACTGTACTCCTTCAGCACCAGCTTTACTTACCAGTTCCCCTGGAGTTAAACGCATCAGTTCTGTATCAAATTCCCCATCTCCTGCTACCATCGCTGGGTGATGAGTCATGGCACGGACAATACGTTCCATATCCAAGTTGCTACTAGAGGCTAGCAGTGCATACAAAGATGCCATTTGGCCGAGTTGCATGAGATAAGTTGGTGCGCCGCAGTCGTCATGAGCGCTGATAAATTCTTCTGCTGGCATTCGTAGCAACTCAGCTACTTTGCCTAAAATTAACTGCTGTACTGGGTGCTTGCGATCCAAGTAGTTATTCAAAGGCCAATGTCGCTGTTGACAAACAGCTAACATTCCTGCATGTTTACCAGAACAATTGTATTCTAGAGGACTTCGCTTACCCTGAGGAATTGGGCATTGGAGTATAGTCGGGTCGAGATCGGCCCGCCAAAGGATATTGAATACTTGTCGTACCTGCTCGATTGTTCCCTTATGGGAACTTGTGATAATTGCTAAGTCGCGATCGCTTAGGTCATAGCGTTCCAGTGTGCCTGTAGCCGTGACTGCGAGTGCCTGGAATGGTTTGAGTGCTGAACGGACAAATGTAGCAGTTTCAGAGTTTCCGGCAACAGTCAGAACCCGTCCCCGCTCATCGCATACAACAGCCTGGACTATATGTCTCGATTCAATAACACCTTCTCGCAGCAACCGGACTTCCAGTGCTGTGGCTTGAGTTCGTTTTCCCATTGCCATGGGTTAAAATTTATTACCTTTTTTATGAGTTGTCAGTTGTCAGTAGTACAAACAACTGACAACTGACTAATGACTATTTAAAACAAATGCCAAACCATAGTACCAATAAGCAACAATCCAGCCAAGCCAGCAAAGGTAAATTGTAGTCGTCGGAGAATTGGTTTGATATCGTATGCGACAATCAAGCGATCGCGGGTTAGCACTTCTTGAGGCTTTGTCCAGGTTTGACCGTCGTACCAGCCTGACTCTTCGTAAAATACAGTCATACTATACAGGCGATCGCGCACATACTGCCAGCCTAAATACAATCGTACTAAGGTTAGGACTACCCCTATACTCGCTCCTGCTGCACCACAGAGGATAAAATGGGCAATATTTTTGTGTGCGGGAAAACTGGCTGCTGCCACAGGACCTGCCACTAGCCACGATAAACCCCAAATCCAAAGCATTTTCGTGATGTACTGCCGCCAATTTAAGGTGCAATCACGAAACAGCCAGGAGGTTTTTAACTCTTCGTACTCATTGAGTGGTTGTTGGTCTGTGGGAACTGGGCAATTGGAAACCGAAGACCTAATCATGTTGGCTTACTCCCACCATCATCAGATTTTGGAAGGGGAATGCGTTCTGCATGAACCCAGAATGCTTCTAAATTATAAAACTCCCGTTCCTTTGGCATCATGATGTGAACTATAACTTCGCCGTAGTCTTGTAGCACCCAACTCCCTTCGGCTTTTCCTTCTGTCCGCAAAGGACGGCGTTGCCACTCACTTTCTACTTGTGCTTCAATTGCTTCAGCGATCGCCCTGACTTGTACTCTGGAATAGCCAGTCATCATCACAAAGTAATCTGCTAGGTAAGATACATCGGCTACCTTAAGTACTAAAATATCGCCCGCCTTACGGTCTGATGCAGCTTCGGCTATGGTTACAGCTAAATTTCCACTCACCTCATTTTCAGCCTCTGGGCTTCTGAGCGCACTCTTTGTCACTGAGACGGATTTTAATGGGAAATTTCCTTGGAAAAAATCAGACATTCAACCTCAGGTGCTTTATCCCTTTTGTTACAATTTTTACAGTTACCTACAAACAACTATTGAATGGCAACTGTATGCATGGGTTTTTTTGAATACTAACAAAAAAACAGGTATCTATGGGATTGGTTAGACAATTGGCTATTTTGGATTGCAATATCAATCAGAACGAATTGCAGTTGGCTATTACGTTGATATGAATCGATTGATAGCTTCAATCCAAAAATTTTCATGAGCGATCGCAGACTAGCCAAACAGTAAAATGTTTCTTTAGATTGTTCCTAAAGTTGAAAAGCTCAGGATTTGGGTATATTACTGCATCCCACACTTTAGGAATTTTGCTAAAAGTTAAATTTATCATTTAGTATATAGCATAGCAGACTTCTGCATAGTCTACCTAAAGTGTGATTGGCAAGAATTAGCGATAGTTTTTGATTAAAAGCGATGGTGAAATAAAGTTCCATTGCGGACATTGAAGGGAAGTCACAATATTTCTTAGGCATAGTACAACATGGGGTAGTCTATAGTCTTGGTAAGGCAGTCCAGTCTTGAAAAGCCAGTGCAGTGCGGTGATTCAAGCACTATGGGAGGGTTTCTGACCCAGGTGACAGGTGTTAGCAAGGTACTCCTAGGTCGAAGCAAGCTGCGCGTAGCGTCTTGTAAAGAAAGAGCGTTACCCTTACTGCTACAGAAATCGCAGGGTAGGGTCTTAGGGCTTTTATCCAAAAGTAACCGCTGTAGTATTTTCAACGCCAGTGATGTATCAAGAACCACTACTGTGGATGGGTTCCCAACATAAACGAGCCAGCACTATGGTGAGGCAGTCCGATCATGGGGGAAACCCCCAAGATCGGACTGCCGAAAGGGTTTTCCGACGTGAAGCGACTGGCATCAAGTGGCGTAGAAACCACAGCAATTATTATTTTCAGTTTAAGTTAGCTATGACACCATAACATGAGAACATTCTGATTAGGTTTATACTTCCTGTTTTGAAACTACTTTTGACTCAATTGCTTGACTATCTGCGGTTACTGAGTAAAGTAAATTTTCATAATGATTTAAAGCATGTTCAAAAGCATATTGTTCAACGGCGTATTGACGACTGTTATAACCCAGAGTTTTGACTTTTTCCGGGTGTTTGTATAGTTCCAAAATTGCCATTGCTAAAGCTTCGTGGTCTTCTGGAGGAACAATAACTCCACCGCCACTTTGTCTAATTGCTCTTGCTGCTGTACCATTTTCGGGAACAGATGCGACTAAAGCCCGACCACTAGCAAGTAGTACTTGAATTTTTGATGGCATATTGAATGAGATCACATTTTTCTTTTGCACCACCAAGCCAACATCGGCAGCTGCTAGCATCTGTGGTAAATGTTCGCGGGGTTGAAACGGCAATAGCAAAACGTTATCGGCTCCGCAGTCTAGACAATACTGTTGTAATCGCTGCAAACCTTTCGCTTCTCCAACAATCACAAAGGCAATCTCTGGGATATGACGCAATACAGAAGCAGCTTTGACGACAGTTTCTAAACCTTGGGTCAGTGCAATGTTTCCAGAATACTGCACTACAAATTTGCTATTTAGGTTATGTGCCACACGGAAAGGGTTATTTTCTTTGGACAAAGGACGAATGAAATTAACATCAACCCAGTTAGGAATTTGCTCAATTTTGCTCGATTCTATGCCCTTAGATAGTAAGTTTTCTACAAAACCATCGGCAATGACGCTAATTTTAGAGGCGGTACGGTAAGCAAATTTTTCTAATCCAGCAAATACTTTGATGAGCAATTTATTTTTCAGTAGTCCAACATGGACAGCTGCTTCTGGTAATATATCTTGAAGATTTAATACAACAGGGCAGTCACGCAGCCACCCTAAAAGAGCAGCTGGTACACAAACAGGTAGTGATGGCGAAGTTGAGAGAATCACATCTGGCCGCCAGCCAGCGAGAGCAGGCAAAAAACTAGTAACAACGAAGCTAGCGTCTAGCAAGACTCTATCTAACAGATTAGGTTGTGGGCGAATCCAAACATAACTGCGTTGGATTTGAACACCATTTTTATATTCGGTGAAATATAACTTGCCCCGATAGCCTTCGTAAATTTGGCGTTCGGGATAGTTCGGCATAGCAGTGACTACACGTACTTCATGGCCACGTTTGACCAGTCCCTCTGCTAATTCTGTCATCAGTGGGGCGATACCAATTGGTTCTGGATAGTAGTTGTAAGAGTAAATTAAAATCCGCATAACAAATTAGTCAGAGTTTTCTGGATTTGATGGACGATGAAAGTCTTTTTCTTCAAAAAATTATCTTTTTGTCTTTTGAAGCACCCATCATTTAATTTTGTCTTCAAAGGATTTCTATGTCAGTGGTTTGTTATTGAAGATTCAGTAAAATTTGATATTGCTTACTTAAGTATTATTTAGTAGATATTTTACAATTTAGACATAAGTTTAATTGTATAAATTAAAAATTTACTTATAGTAAAAATTCGAGATTAAAAAGTTTTTATATAATATTATTTGTATTTGTGTATAATTTGACATATCTTAATAAAAATAAAATGAATATTTTAAATAGAAAAATTAATTTATTATCCCTAATTGATAAAATACGATTTCAGTATTTTGTATTTAAATTAATTATTTAGATTTGTTCTTAGCATTTAAAAAATCCATGTCTGTTTTTAGAATAGTTGCATTTCCTTAAACAGAAAAACTTTTCACTAGTTGCAAAAATTCTGATAAAACAGGCGTTATCTCTTCTTCTTGCCATACTATAGTCGTTTCTATTAATGGTGTTTTCTCTTCAATTGGGCGGTAAATTACACCAGAACGCTGAAGATTTTGCAAAGAAGAAGGTACGATCGCAATTCCCATACCCGCTGACACTAACCCGATAATTGTCTGCATTTGGATTGCTTCTTGAGTTATTTTAGGGCTGAAATTTCCTTGCTGGCACAGACTCACGATTTGGTCGTAAAGTCCTGGTCCTAAATGGCGGGGAAACATAATAAAAAATTCGTCAGCAAGCGATCGCATTGGTATGCGTTCTTGTTGGGTTAAGGGATGAGTTTCCGGTAAAGCGACAACTAGGGGTTCTTGCTGAATGCATTCTTGATTGAGTGTGTTGTCTTCCAAAGGTGGATGGGCAAAGCCTACATGGATGTGGCGATTTTGTAGTGCTTGCTCTTGCTGAGTTGTCGTTAACTCTTGTAATACCAACTCTACTTCTGGGTACTTTTCTCGAAATTTTCGCAAAATTTGAGGCAGCAAATTGTAAGTGACTAAACTGGTAAACCCCACTCGCAGTTGTCCTTTCTCACCCCTTCCCATTCTTTGAGTTAACTCAATTGCTTTTTCCAGATGAGCCAATAGCTGATAAGTTTCCTGCAAAAATACTTGCCCAGCTTGCGTTAGCTGTACCTGTCGCTTGGTTTTGCGGTGAAATAGTTCTACTCCCAGTTCCGCCTCTAACTGCTGAATTTGCTGGCTTAAGGGAGGTTGAGCAATGTGCAATCTTTCGGCAGCTTTACTGAAGTGCAGTTCTTCAGCTACAGCGATAAAGTAGCGCAGGTGTCGTAATTCCATAGTTTTGATATTTAAAATGTCTTAATTTTGCATAAATATATATTGGACATCTCAAAAAAGTCTACTTATGATACTCGTACAAAGCATGGAAGGAAACACAGATGTCAGAGAACATGAGAAGTCAGGCGGTCACACAAGGAGTGCAGCGATCGCCAAATCGGGCGATGCTGCGAGCAGTAGGATTTCAAGATGAAGACTTTAACAAAGCCATCGTCGGCGTAGCCAATGCCTACAGCACCATCACCCCCTGCAACATGGGAATCAATCAACTAGCAAAGACAGCCGAAGCTAGTATTAAACAAGCCGGAGCAATGCCGCAAATGTTTGGCACAATTACCATCAGCGACGGCATCTCAATGGGAACAGAAGGGATGAAATATTCCTTAGTATCGCGAGAAGTCATCGCCGACTCCATCGAAACCGTCTGTAACGGCCAAAGCATGGATGGAGTAATAGCCATTGGCGGTTGTGATAAAAATATGCCAGGGGCAATGATTGCAATGGCGCGGATGAATATCCCAGCAATCTTTGTCTACGGTGGCACAATTAAACCCGGGCACTACAACGGTCGGGACTTAACCGTAGTTAGTTCCTTTGAAGCCGTCGGACAATACAGCGCTGGCAAAATAGACGACACCGAACTAATGGAAGTAGAACGTCGGGCTTGTCTTGGTGCGGGTTCTTGTGGTGGGATGTACACAGCCAACACTATGTCCTCAGCCTTTGAAGCAATGGGCATGAGTTTACCCTATTCTTCCACAATGGCAGCAGAAGACGGAGAAAAAGCCGATAGCACCGCCGAATCCGCCAAGGTTTTAGTAGAAGCAATTCGCCAACAAATCTTACCCAGGCAGATTATCACCCGCAAATCCATAGAAAATGCTATTTCTGTAATTATGGCTGTAGGTGGTTCAACTAACGCCGTATTACATTTTCTGGCGATCGCTCGCGCTGCGGATGTAGAACTAAATCTTGATGACTTTGAAGCTATCCGTGGGCGCGTGCCTGTTTTGTGCGATCTAAAACCGAGTGGTAGATATGTCGCTACAGACTTACACAAAGCTGGTGGTATTCCCCAAGTGATGAAAATACTACTAGTGCATGGTTTACTCCACGGTGAGTGTCTGACGATTACAGGTAAAAGTATCGCCGAAGTCTTAGCAGATGTTCCCGACGAGCCACCCGCTAATCAAGATGTAATTCGTCCTTGGAATAACCCCGTGTATGCTCAAGGACACCTAGCTATTCTCAAAGGTAATCTGGCAACAGAAGGCGCTGTTGCTAAAATTACTGGTGTGAAAAATCCTAGCATTACTGGGCCTGCACGGGTATTTGATTCCGAGGAAGAATGTTTAGATGCCATCCTGGCGGGTAAGATTCAAGCTGGAGATGCGATCGTGATTCGTTATGAAGGCCCCAAAGGTGGCCCTGGGATGCGGGAAATGTTAGCGCCGACATCGGCAATTATCGGTGCTGGTTTGGGTGATGCGGTCAGTTTAATTACTGATGGACGCTTTTCTGGTGGTACTTATGGTATGGTCGTGGGACACGTTGCGCCGGAAGCTGCTGTTGGTGGTGCGATCGCTCTAGTGGTAGAAGGTGATACCATCACCATTGATGCCCATTCTCGGTTGTTACAGTTAAATATTTCTGATGAAGAGTTAGCACGACGACGAGCTAACTGGCAACCCCGTCCACCCCGTTATACAAAAGGCATCTTGGCGAAATATGCCAAGTTGGTTGCTTCTAGTAGTGTCGGTGCTGTTACTGATTTGGATTTATTTAATGAGTAATTAAACACCTATTTCCAAAAACCTGATGGGTTTTGAATTAAAACGCAGAGGGGCGCAAAGTTTAGCGCAGAGAAACGCGAAGTTTTAGAGAATTTGTGAGAGGAATTTGCGGGTGCGTTCTTCTTGGGGATTGGTGAAAAAGCTATCGGGGGTGGCTGATTCGACTAAGTGACCGCTATCCATTAACACTACTCGGTCAGCCACTTCACGGGCGAATCCGACTTCGTGGGTGACGACTACCATTGTCATGCCGTCACGGGCAAGATTTCGCATCACATCTAAGACTTCTCTGACCATCTCTGGATCTAAGGCTGAAGTGGGTTCGTCGAATAGCATAATTTTAGGTTGCATGGCTAATGCGCGGGCGATCGCTACCCGTTGTTGCTGTCCACCAGATAATTGTCCTGGATATTTCTGTGCCTGTTCTAAAATTCCGACTCTGTCTAGCAATTGCATCGCTAATTCTTCAGCTTTCGTCTTCGAGAATCGACGTACCCAAATTGGTGCCAAAGTGATATTTTGTAGCACTGTCAGATGGGGAAACAAATTGAATTGCTGAAATACCATTCCCACTTCTCGCCGAATTGTTTCAATATTTCGCAAATCATGGCTGAGAGTAATACCATCGATTTCAATTTTTCCTTGTTGGTATTCTTCTAAAGCATTAAATGTGCGGATAAATGTTGATTTACCCGAACCCGAAGGTCCCATTAAAACTACTACTTCTCCGCGATTTACTGTTAAACTCACACCCTGGAGAACGTGGAATTTGCCATACCACTTATGAACATCTTCAGCAACAATTATTGATGTCTGTTCTGTCACGGTATTTTACCTATAAATAAAAAATCAAAAAAATTAATTTTTAATTACTTAATTGTCTTTCTAATTGCCGAGAAGCCAGCGACATTGAATAACAAAATACCCAGTAAATCAATCCAATAAATAAATACACTTCTGCATAGCGACCGAGAAACTGTGGCTGTGCCAAAATGGAACGGGCAATACCTGTGAGTTCCACCAATCCTACCAAAGATAACAGTGAGGTGTCTTTAAATAAGCCGATAAACTGACCCACAATAGCAGGAATAACAGCACGCAAGGCTTGTGGTAGCACAATTAATATAACTGCTAAGGGTATGTTAAGCCCTAGTGCATTTGCGGCTTCAATTTGACCGCGTGGGATTGCTTGGAGTCCGCCGCGTACATTTTCTGCCATATAAGCAGCACTAAATAGGACTAGTCCAGCGATCGCTCGTACTACCCGATCTAAACGCCAATCTGTTGGCAGAAATAAGGGCAGCATTACCTGAGCAAGGAACAAAATTCCAATCAGCGGCAGTCCTCTAATGATTTCAATGTAAAGAATACAAAACCAACGTACTACAGGCAAACTACTTGTGCGTCCTAAAGCAAGCAACACACCAATAGGAAAAGAAAGCACAATACTAACTGCTGCCATTAGTAGGGTAAGTAGCAAACCGTTCCATAAATTTGTGGATACAGATTGCAAACCAAATCCACCACCAATTAGCCACAAAATTATTGGGAAAGACAACAGCCATACTATGGAAAGCCAAGGGACTATTACTTTAGAAAACCTGCCTCCAATCCCAAAACCGACAAATAGCAAAACTGCAACCAACAATAACCAAAGGCGGGATGTTAAATCTAAGGGCAAAATAACTAATAGCAAGCCGACAATGAAAGCAAATAAAGCTACTCCACGCTTTGTAAATTGTTGCTTGGTCATGAATATTCCCGCAGTTACAGCGCCTAAAGTCGAAGCGATCGCCAGTACAATCCAGGCTCGCCAATATAGCGTTTGGGGAAACCTACCAACTAAAAATAAACGCAAATTAACTTGAATGACTGCCCATTGTGCTTGAGTAGTTGCCCAAGTTATGACTCCTCGCACTACCCAAAATAGGAATACTAAGCAGATAACTGTTAATAAGCTGTTGTACCAGTTACTAAACAGATTTTTACGCAGCCACAACAATTGAGAATTAGTCATGAGTTACTTCTCTGTCATCTTTCTTGAATTTGTACGGTGCGATTAAACAAATTCATCACTACGGAGATAGTTAAACTGAGGGTAAGATAGGTAAGCATCAGTAGCAAAATTACTTCTACGGCTTTCCCTGTTTGATTAAAGGTGGTTGAGGCGACAAAATAAATATCGGGGTAGCCGATCGCGATCGCTAAACTAGAATTTTTTGTCAAATTCAAATACTGGCTCGTTAGTGGTGGAATTATCACCCGCAAAGCTTGAGGAAAAATCACTAGCCGCATCACTAATCCTGGTTTTAAACCTAGCGATCGCGCTGCTTCCCATTGTCCTTTTGCTACTGATTGAATCCCACCTCGAACAATTTCTGCAATAAATGCACCTGTGTAAAAAATCAACCCCAAAAGTAAAGCTGCAAATTCAGGCGACAAGGTAAACCAAGGAAGTTCTAAGCCATTTTGACTCAAACCAATGAACCCCCAAGAAATTTTATTTTCTGCTTTGGGAAAACCAAGAAAAACAGCAAAGTACCAAAATAGCAATTGTAGTAGTAAAGGTATATTGCGAAAAATCTCCACGTAAACTAGAGCGATATTCCGCACTAGCCAGTTATCAGATAAACGGGCTATTCCTGCACTTACGCCCACAACTGTGGCGAAGAAAATTCCTGTTACAGCTATCCGCAAAGAGTTAATTAAGCCTACCCACAAGGCGCGGCTGTAAGTATCAGTTGGATTATAGGCAATAAGGGTTTCACCTATGTCAAAGGATGCTTGCTGCTTGAGAAAATCAAATCCGAACTGAATACCTAATTGCTGCAAATTGCGTTTAAGATTACCCAACAGCATTGTTACTATAACTGCTGTTACAAATACGGTAATGAATTGCCCAGCAATGCGCCAAAAGCGGCGATCGCGCCATATAGGCGGTTTTGAATTAGTCATTAGTAGAGACGCGATTAATCGCGTCTGTACAGTTGTTAGTAGTTGTTCTCCTCGTCATCTCTCCCATCTTTTTACCGAAACGGTGGAGAATAGAGCAGTCCGCCCTTTGTCCAGAGTTGATTTTGACCGCGAACTAGATTGAGTTTTGTCTTGGGACCGAGATTGCGATCGTAAATCTCAGCATAGTTGCCTACATGCTTGACTATCCTGGCTGCAAAGTCTTTTGTTAAACCAATTCCTTCACCGAGGTTGCCTTCTGTTCCCAAAAACCGTTTCACATCTGGGTCAGTACTATTGGTGAACTGCCCTAAATTCTGGGAATTGATGCCTAACTCTTCGGCTTTTACTAGTGAATAAACCACCCACTTGACAGCATCACCCCACTTAGTGTCCCCTTTAGCAACTGCTGGTGCAAGTGGTTCCGAAGAAATGACTTCATCAAGAATTGTGTTATCTTCTGGCTTTGGTAGAGTCGTGCGTCGAGAAACCAATGCTGAACGGTCGGCTGTAATAGCATCGCAACGCCCTTCAGCATAGGTAGCAAAGGTGATATTAACGTCCTCAAAAACAACGGGTTTGTAAGTAATACCACGTTTCCGCATTTGGTCTGCTAAGTTTTGCTCGGTAGTAGTACCAGTTTGCACGCAAATTGCCTTATCTTTCAGATCTGCCAGTGACTTGATGCCGCTACTTTTGCGAATCATTATGGCTTGTCCGTCGTAAAATACGACTGGTGCAAATTCCAGACCTACTGAGGTATCACGACTAAGTGTCCAGGTGGTATTACGGCTGAGAACGTCTATTTCCCCAGTTTGTAAGGCTGTAAAGCGCTCTTTGGCATTGAGGTTGCGAAATTCTACTGCGTCTGGGTTATCAAACAAAGCGGCTGCTATGGCGCGGCAAACATCTACATCTATGCCGCTATATTTACCATCAGTTCCCACAAAGCTAAATCCTGGTACTTCACCGCTGACACCGCAAATTAGCTGACCACGGCTTTTGATAGTATCCCAGCGATTTCTAGTTGCTTGTGCTGCTGGATTACTGGCTATATTTGCTGTTTGTCCTGAGTCTCCACCACAAGCGGTAATGGTAAAAAGCATGGGGGCGATCGCTAGGATTAAAGCTGATTTCCGCATAAACTTCATGAATACTGAACTACCAAAAATGTATTTCTAACTACAATGATTGTGTAAAACAAAGTAGATGCTTGTAATATAAAACTTTTTCAGCACCTATGCTTTATTTCCCTTTAATACAGAGATAGATGACGTTTTTACTTATTTTTTTATAAATCTTATAGTTTATATATTAATTACTAAAATATGGTTCACAAAAAAATATAGATTAGATATTATATTTTTCCGTAGTAAGACAGAATTATTATCATAAAAATTAAAATATAATGTTAATTAATTTATGATTTGTTTAGCATTTTGAATATGGAAATAAATTATTTAACTTTATGTTATGTGATTGACTTTTGTCTAGCTTAACGATAGTTTCACAGTTTCGATAAGGATTAATATATCTCTTGTTAGGCGGCTGGCCTTCTTGCAAGCAAACTGATTGTGGAGCTACGACAATGTAAGATATCTGGTCTTCATGCTCATTTCCCAGACCAAAATTTGTTTAATCATGGAATCTGGATAAATTAGCAAACAGACTCAACTATTGTGCAAAAACTCATTGCATACTTCTAAAAGGAGAGAAGTAGCTACACCAACTTAAGCACCTGCCACTAGCAGGTTAAACTAGTTTTGGTGACAGCCGCTCCACCGTTCCTTATGAGGCTTTTATGGGAGCTAATCTCAAACAGATTGCTAATTACTTAGACAAACTAGGTTGGGACTACCGTTTTGATGATGAAGAAGATCGTATTATCACAGGTGTAGAAGCTGATAACTTAGAAGATTTTCTGATAGTTGTCCAACTGGATGAGGAGGGAAAATTTTTTCGGGTATTTGCGCCTCATGTTTTGGCGGGAGTTCAAGATCATCCTCACAAGAGTGTAATTCTCCAGACGATGTTGGCTATTTCTTGGGAAACCAAAATGCTGCAATGGGAGTACGATCCCTCCGATGGCGAAATCCGTGCCATTATCGAGTTTCCTCTAGAAGACTCGATTCTTACAGAAAAACAATTTCACCGTTGTTTAAGTGGTTTAATTCAGATTGTTGATGGTATAGCGTTACCTCGGCTGAAAGAGGTGATGGCCACAGGTCAAGATCCAGGGAATGTAGAACTTGGGGAAAGAATGTTACTGAGTATTCAAGAAGAAGCTCCTGGATTGCTAGAAGTCCTGGAAAAGGCCATGGAAGCTAGGAAAAAGCGGGGAAGTTTTCCCAGCGAGTGAGGCGATCTATCACTGAAATAGCTATACTCCAAAGTGATACCCTCACTATATACTGAATTTTTCTAGGGCTGGATTTTATGACATCCTATGCAACCTCCTCTGCCAAAGCGGAAATGAGTGAACTCCGGCGATTAAAAGGCTTACTGCCGCCAGAATTGCAAAGCTGGGTCACGGTTGAAGGCACAACTGAGGTCAATCCACCCCTGATCCGTAGCGAAGAAATTGGTAAAGACCAAGTAGAAATTCAAATTGACTTGGTGAAATGGGATGCTCTCGCGATGGATCAGCGTAATCTGCTGTTCTGGCATGAAGTAGCGCGCATCCAAAATGACACAATTCCCAAAGATGGTTGGGAAATGGCAGCATTAGCTATCGGTTTAGGTGGCGCTGTTGGTGAGTTGTGGGTGCAGGATGGATTGTTACTAGTATTGGCTTTAGCGCTGTGTGGCGTTTCAGGCTGGCGACTATATCAAAAGAATAACGGGGACAAGCAACTCAGAGAATTGCTTGATGCTGACGAGAAAGCGATCGCTTTAGCAACTCGCTTTGGTTATAGCCTCCCCAACGCCTACAAAAGTCTGGGTAGCGCCTTAAAAACCCTAATTGACAACACTCCTAGCAAGCGCCAACGGTCTAGATACGAAGCACGTCTTTCTGCTCTCAAACGCAGTGCCAACAAGGCAAAAGCTAAATCCAGACCCACAGATGAAGGTGGATTCTAGAAACTGGAAATTAGATTGGGTGGGTATTGCCCACCCAAAAAAATATTTAATTAATCTTCAACTTGGATCGCTTCAACCAGAAACCACTTAACCCCAGCACCATTAGTCCAGCAGTTGTGGTTGGTTCTGGTACTTTGGTCGGCTGTACAAATCCTTTTAACTCCTCGCGGCTAGCTTTAAAAGAATAAAGATAGGTAGGAAGTAAAGAGGTTCCTTGCGGACAACCACTATCAAGCGGATTATCGTCAGAGCCATCTGTACAAACATTAAACTGCTCATTAGTATCTTCATTCTGAGTCACACTGAAGTCGTTATCCGTACCCAATAAAATTGCGTAGGAACCATCAGCCAGTTGAGGGCCGATCGCTAAACCTTCTAATTTTTCTGGAATTACTAGCCCTTCGGCTTTCAGAAGCTCAGCAATATCAATAAACGGTGATGTAGACTTCTCCACAGGTAATACGCCAGAGGGTAGGTCATTTATACCTGCCAAGCTAATGTTGCTAACATCTGTTGCTCCTGTCAGACTAATTTTGTAGACGCGTTTACTAGCAACAGGATTTTCACCTCCGGCATCTTCTACACCAACACCCCGATTATCTCGCTCCAATACTAAAAATTCATCATTATTCAAAGCGGTAATGGCACTGACACCAATATTCCGCCCTTGAGCATTTGCTCCAAAATCATCGTCTTCTCCAGGAATGCGATCGTTGATAGCTGCCAAACTTTCTAGCTGATAAATGTATTGAGCAGAACTCTGACCTGTTGCTGTGTCAAATTCTACTAACCTTAAATTGCGGCTACGCCGCCCATCTGGCGAACCCTCATTCACTAATGCGTCTTGCAGAACTGCGTATAATTTTTTGCCATCTGGGCTAAGAGTTACACCTTCAAAGCCCCGGTTATCTTGGCGACCGCTAGTAATATCTGGGCGACCATCTACATAGTTAATTGTGCCATCACTCTGTTTAGGAATCAGATTACTCGGAGTCTCAAATGCCCGGATGAAAGAACCGATAGGACTGAATTCGTAAACAGACGGGCCATATTCATCAGAAACGTAGAAATTGCCATTAGGAGCAACTACAAATCCCTCTGGGTCGAAGCTTTTGCCAAGAACTGCCACATTGCCGTTGAGTTGGCTGGAGTTTAACCCGTTGAAGTTTTGACCATCCTGGGTAAAGAGAATAGTGTCCAGTATTTTAAAGTTGCCGATCGCGCCACTGTTGGGATCGACATCTAAGGAAAATTTCTGCACCCGCGTGTTGTAGGAAATGACACCGCCACCGGGGCCGCGATCAGCAAGACCGTAGTAAACATTGTTGTAGCGATCGTAGTAGAGATCGGATAAAAAACCTAAGCGATTGATATTAGCACCACTGCTACTAGGTTCGTACAAATCTTTACTATCACCGGGTATGATGATGTCGTTGACGAAGGCAATAGCGTGGGCAGAGTTTGCCGACCCCGCAATACTAACTACACTGGTGACCAGTGAAAGGCTTAATCCAAAAATCCAATGCCTTGCAAAAATCATGTCCACTTCCAAAACATAATCAGTTTTTTCAGCTTTAGACTTGCGGATTAAAGAAAGGTTAATGCAATATTAAGGTAATTATTGTGACATCGATTTTTTATAGAAATCGGTTTTTACTTGATTACATCTTCATCAAAATTTTACTTGACAGTAACCTTTACTAAGCCTTCTAGGGTTGGTGAGCAATACCATTTTAGAGTTTGAGCAGTTTACAGCTGATTTAACATTTTATGAGTTTGGGGTATAACACGGACGTGTGGTACAAACTTTTTCATCAAAGCTTGCCACATTAATACTTGTTCTGGAGTGGGAGCAAGCACAGGCGTTTGAGTGAATTGTTCAGATGCTGGTAAAGGTGTGACAGGCTGTAAAAATATCGGTATGTCGGGACTGACATCTGCCACCAACAAAGCAGAACGTTCCAACTCAGTTGGGTCTGTATTATTGGAGATAATTATTTTGACAAAAATATCTAAGTGTGAACCAAAACATAGTTGGAGAAACTTTGCATGTTCTGACCAATGGCTTTCGCCGCTAACACTAGGCAGTTTGAAATCCATACCTACAGAGTCCAAGTAGGGCAGAATCGTAGCTAATTGTTCTGGGCGATGTCCACCAGTTTCCAGGTATACAGGTAGATTAGTGAGCGATCGCACTTCGGGCAAAAATTCCTTTAAGAAAGGCACATGAAGAAGTGGTTCTCCCCCAGTTAAGCTAATGCTATCGTGTAGACACGGTAGATTTTGCCTTTGAACCCATTCGATTAAGGTGGGCAGTGGGACGGGATTAGAGTGAATTTCAAAGTCGCGTAATCCTGGCGATCGTTCTACCTTACAGGTAGCGGGTGCATTCCACGTGTGGGCACTATCGCAAAAGTGACAGCGCAAGTCACACAAAGCAAAGCGAATAAAAATTTGACGTGTCCCGACATTCAGTCCTTCCCCTTGAATAGCAGAAAAGACTTCAATCAGGCGTGCAGTAGGTTTAACCGTAGTTTTAGCAGTCATGGGATAGTAGCAACGCGATCGCGCTGCGTCGGCACAAAAGCAAGAATGTTTTTTTACTTCTTGTTCTATTGTGAATCGTCGCTGGCAATCTCCGCTCTCACCCCAAACAACTAGCAACTAGTCCTAATTCCTACTGATTTAACATGAGGTTAGGTAATTTTCTAGGACAAAATAATGTTTGGCAGATTAAATTCATATGGCAACGAAAGTGCAGAGCTTCATGACTAGCCAATCCACAGAAGCAGATTTTCCAATTACTTCCCTAAATGAAATGGCAATAGTACAGGTGCCAGCGCGGTTAAGCGTGCTTGAAGCGGTAGGCTTTAAGCAAACCTGCCAAGACTTAACTCAAGCAAACTCGCATCCCCAAAAAATCATTCTTGATTTTCATCAAACTACTTTTATGGATAGTAGTGGTTTGGGGGCCCTGGTTAGTAATTTTAAAACTACCCAGGAAAAAGGGATTGCATTGATCCTGCGGAATGTTACTCCTCAGGTGATGGCAGTGCTAAACCTCACTGGATTAGATAAAGTTTTTCCTATTGAGTCTATTAGTGAAACGCCGCCAATAGAAGCTGAAAACCTCATAGCCGGCCCCAAAAGTACTTCTCGTAAGGTAGAGCAGCTACCAGCTACTCATCCTTCTGTAGCATCTTGGATGAAACGGTTTATAGACATCGTTGGCGCACTAGTAGGTTTGGCGATCGTAGGAGTTTTATTTATTCCTATTGTGGTTGCTATTCAAATCGACGATCCCGGCCCAATTTTCTTTGCTCAAATTCGCTGTGGTTGGTTGGGCAGGCGTTTTAAAATTTGGAAATTCCGCTCCATGTGTGTGGATGCGGAAGCGAAGAAATCCCTAGTCAAAAACCAAGTAGAAGGTGCTTTTTTCAAGAATGAGAACGACCCCAGAATTACGCGAGTAGGGCGATTTTTGCGGCGAACTAGCCTGGATGAATTGCCGCAATTTTGGAACGTTCTCAAAGGAGATATGAGTTTAGTTGGTACTAGACCACCCACACCAGATGAAGTAGAACGCTATGAAGTACCAGAGTGGCAACGTTTAGATGTTAAACCAGGAATGACTGGAGAATGGCAAGTAAATGGGCGATCAAAAGTACGCAGTTTTGAGGATGTAATTCGACTAGATTTGCTATATCAGCAAAACTGGAGTTTGCTGTACGATTTGAAGTTAATTTTCAAAACTGTAGCCATTCTTTTTAATAGAAACAGCGGTGCTTATTAACTAATTACCATTCATTTGTAATTAGTTACAGCAGATTTCAAGTTAGTGAGGTACAGATAATTGTAAGGGCGAACGGCCGTTCGCCCCTACTTGTGTACTTCATTTACCTGAAAAACGCTGTATAAAGTTGCGAATGCTAAAATTTTTATTTGGCAATGCTCAAGTCCACAAGTAACTTGGGCATTGCTTTTATTTACCTAGCGCTCTCTGCGTGCGCTTTCTACGACGAACAAAAGTCTATTGATATCAAGTTGCAGTCAAACATGATATCCCGTCATTACGACTGAAACAAAGTGGAAGTAAGCAATCTCATCCACCCTGAACTATTACAACAAAACGCAAATTAGTATAATTAATTGCACTCAGTTACTTACTTAAAAATTATGAAATTGGAATTTGAATAATAAACTCTGTACCTTCTCGCGGTACAGAAATACAACTCAACTTACCTCTGTGGGTTTGTTCAACAATTTGACGGGCAATAGACAACCCCAAACCAGTTCCTTTACCCACAGATTTTGTAGTAAACAAATGATCGAATATCTGTGATTTTACCTCATCTGTCATTCCCCAACCATTGTCTTTAATACCAATTACCACAACATTCTCATCTGATACAACTTCAGTCCTAATAATAATTTGATTGGGGTTAGCTTTGAGTTCATCAAAAGAATATTTAAGACTTGCCTCATCTAAAACATCAATTGCATTGGCAATGATATTCATAAATACCTGATTCAGTTGTCCGAGAAAACATTTTACAGGTGGTAACTTCCCATAATTTTGTATAACTTGAATCGCTGGACGTTGTTCGTTAGCTTTTAAACGATACTTGAGAATCAGTAACGTACTTTCAATGCCCTCATGAATATTACAGGCAACTTTTTCGAGAGTATCAGCCCGAGAAAATGTGCGTAGGCTGGTACTAATGTTGCGGATGCGTCCAGTTCCTACTTTCATTGAAGAAATCAGCTTGGGCAGGTCTTGGATGAGAAAGTCTAAGTCAATTTCTTCGGCATTTTCTTCAATTGCCGCTATGGGAATGGGATAGTGTTGCTGATAAATTTTTATGTGAGAAATCAAGTCTTGTACAAATTCTTCAGCATTATTGATACTGCCTGAAATAAAGCCTAGAGGATTATTAATTTCATGAGCAACTCCTGCAACTAAGTTTCCGAGAGTTGCCATTTTTTCATTTTGCACAAGTTGCAATTGTGCTTGCTGGAGTTGTTGTAAAGATTGTTCTAATTCAGAGGCTTTATCTCGCTCTCGGGTTTGCGATCGCAGCAAATTTTGATAAAGTTTAGCATTTTCTAAAGAGATAGCAGCTTGCACGCATAAATAACGTAAAATTTCGACGCGATCGCTTGTAAATGCCCCTGTCGTCAAATTATTTTCTAAATAGAGTAAACCTATTAATTTTCCTTGGTTGAGAATAGGAGTACATAAGATACTTTTAGGCTGATAGCGAACAATATAGGGGTCGCTAGTAAAAAAAGGCTGTGAACTCTCATCAGCAATCTTCCAAAAAGGCTGTAACTTGCCATCATCAATAGCCAACAACGGCTGCAAGTTTCCATCATCAAATACCACAGTTACTCTGGTGCGAGATACATAGTTGATGAGAGTAATAGGAATGTCCTGACTTTGTTCAACAGGGATGGATTGGAGAATATTTTCTTGTCCAATTTCCGCCATTGCTTCTATAACTAAGGCATCACCTTTGAGTAAAATCAGGATACTTTTTACAGCACCTGCATTCTCCATCACCACTTGCATCAATGTGGAAATTAGTTTATCAAGTTGGATTTCACTAGCAAAGGCTTGCGAGGCTTTCACAACTGTTACTAAGTCTAGTACCGCTGAAACACTGCTACTAGTAGAAAGATTAGTTCTAACAGATGCACTTAGGGAATTGGTATGGCGACCTGAATCTTGACGAATATTTTGTGGTTTGAGAATCGGAGCAAGTAATTGCGGATAATATTTTTCTAAGTTTGCAAGTTTAGCTAATGCTCCCCAGCGGGCATAACAGTAATAAGCTTCAGATAGATAAACTTGGGCAATCTTTTCTTTACCCCATTCTAAGTAAAATTTAGCAGCAAGTTCATTGGCAAGGGCTTCTTCTTGGATATATTCGTTTTCTTTGGCCCCAGTAATAGCACGTTCATAACAATCTATTGCCTTACCATTCTCACCCAAAACTCGATATCTCTCTGCCTCTACTAAGTAAAACTTATGCAAATGATTCATTGGTGCATGATGTGCCCAATTCTGCATTTTTTCCTGGTTATTTTTCACCTGCTTCAATATGCTTTCTTGTCTGTCATTAGAGGCATTAGTATACACTACTAGTAGGGTTAAAGAATCGTAGAAATAGAATAGAGGAACAGCAAAAAATCCTAAAATATTATCTAAGTATTTTTCTGCGATCTCAGCATTTTTCAGAGCTTGAGTATACTCACAAAATAGATAACAGAGCATCAATTTGTTGATATACAAGTAGCAAATTGCGCCTTTGTCATTCCCTTGCTGATGCAGAGGTAGCATGATTTCTTCATTGTAAATATCGCCCTTTAAACAATAAGCATGTTCGCTGTTCGAGAGCAAGTTAAGCACTACCTGCCAATACATTTGTTGTTTATGTAAGGATGGTTCTTGCTGAAGTTGAGCGATCGCTTGATTGTATATTGCCATTTCCTGTGCCACAGAGGTCAGTTCTTTTCCTATGAAGAAGGAATGAAACAAATAGAGGTTGGCGCAGTAGGCTGTAAATTCTAAATCTCCTGTTTCTAGTCCAATAGAGTAACCTAATTGTACGGGTTGCAAACTTTCTCTAAGATGCTCTTTCCAATGATTTATAATGCCATAAATAGGTGCGTGTGTCTTCGCTATAAATTCTTTAGCATTCAATTGATCTAATAGCTGGAGAGTCAGCTTGCCTAACTGATAGCCAGCTTCAATATCTCCGTCAACAGCACAAAGAATAATCCCATAATTGGAATATCCATAAAGAGAAATAGCAGTATGACCATATTGCAGTGATAAAGTAACCTCTTTAAAGACGATTAAATAATATAATTCCGGACTAACTGTATAAGCAGCGGAAACTATCTTCGACAATATATTCATAGCAGCCAGTTTGTCCGGGTCAGTCATTAATCCCAACTCAAATAAGTCCTGCATAGACTTTTCTGCTAAAGCCGCTTGGGTCTTTTTGAGTTCACTGGTAATATCTGTTTGTGTTGGCTGCTCGGGAAATTCGATTCCTAATAGTTTGAGAATTATTAGTCCCGTTTGGATGGCCTCAAACATCCTATTTTGAGCTATTTGAGACAGGATTTTGACTTCATAAGCTTTTAATCGATCCAAAAGATTTTTGCCGCATTGTACTAACACCTGTATCCATTGCTCCATCTCCAGAAAATCGCCATTCAGGTAAGTTGCCTCTGCTATTTCTGAATACAGTGATAGTGTCAAATTATATTGACTATGCCAGCTATCTGCTGGCAAAAGTTGTATGCCTGTTGTTAAATACTTTATAGCGGCAGCGTAAGCAGTTGTAGCCTTAGCTTTACGACCAGCAGTTAAATTTAGTTGGGCAAATTGCTGGCGTTCTATTGGATTGCTAATTAACTCTGCGCCAACATTCAACTGATTGACAATCTCAAAAATTTTGTCTTCTAACTCTGATTCGGCAGTATTACTCAATAACAATTGCCCAATCTGAAGATGAGTTATCTGTTTTTCGTTTTCGGGAATCAGAAGATAGGCTGCTTGTTGCACCCGGTCGTGTAAAAATCTGTATGTGACTGTCGTTAATTGTTCGTTGTTAGTTGTAAGTTGTTCATATTTATTAACCACTGACAACTGACAACTAATACCTGACTCACCTTGAAAAAACTTATAAACTTCACTTGTGGGAATCACAAGTCCTTCTTGCAGTGCTTCCCACAAATCTGCTGCTGTCTCCACTGGAGACTTTTTATAAACTATGGCCAATGTATCTAAATCAAATCTGTTACCAATACAAGCAGCAAGCTTTAATACCAACTGAGTTGATTCTGGTAATTTCTGTAGTTGCAGCGCCATGAATTCGACAACATCATCGGTGAGAGCCAAAGCTTTGACTTGAGCAATATCACACTGCCAATAACCACCGTTGAAGTTAAAAGTAATTAGCCCTTCTTCATATAGAGACTTGAGAAATTGATTTGTAAAGAAAGGATTACCTTGAGTTTTTTGGTGGGCTAATTGAGTTAACGGTAATGCCAGTTCAATTGGACAACTGAGTGTATCGACAACAAGATGATTTAAGTCAGATTGATTTAAAGGAGTTAGGGTAATGGTATTTACTATTGCTCCAGTCTTGCAAATCTCTTCTAAAGTCAACATTAATGGATGTGCAGGCAAAACTTCATTATCTCGATAGGCACCAATCATTAATAGATAACTAAGATTAGTTTCGCTCATTAGCAATTGGATTAACTTGAGCGAAGCCAAGTCTGCCCATTGCAAGTCATCTAAAAAAATAACTAAGGGATGTTCCTTAGTGGTAAAGACTTGGATGAACTTCTGCAATAGTAAATAGAAGCGATTTTGAGCAGCAATACCTGACAATTCGGGAACAGAAAGCTGTTTACCAATAATCCATTCTATTTCGGGGATTACTTCAACTAGTACCTGAGCATTCTCTCCCAAAGCACCGAGAATTTTGGTTTTCCACACCTCAAGTTGGGCATTACTTTCACTCAACAGTTGCCCCATCAAGTCGCGAAAGGCTTGCAAAAATGCTGAGAAAGGAATATTACGCCCAAACTGGTCAAATTTCCCTTTGATAAAGTAACCTCGTTGCCGGACGATGGGTTTGTGGACTTCATTGACCACCGCAGTTTTGCCAATCCCAGAGAAACCCGCTACTAACATCATTTCACTACGTGAGGAGAGTGGTGAAGAATCTTTCTTTACTCCCTCTGCGCTAACTCGTTCAAAGGCAGCCAGTAGGCTTTCTACTTCCTGTTGGCGACCGTAGAGTTTTTCTGGAATGCTTAAGCGATCGCAAATATCCCGTTGTCCGATCTCAAAGCTGTCAATTTTGGCATCTTCTTGCCACTGTTGCCAGCATTTTTCTAGGTCATACCTGAGTCCGTGGGCACTCTGATAGCGGTCTTCGGCATTTTTCGCCATTAGTTTACTAACAATCTCACAGATAACTGGGGGAATAGCAGAATTGAGGCTATTCACTGTGGGGGGATGCTTAGCAATGTGGCAGTGTACCAACTCCATTGGGTCAGTATTAATGAAGGGAAGTTGTCCTGTGAGGAGTTCGTAGAAGGTGATACCCAAAGAGTAGAAGTCAGTGCGATAGTCAACCAAACGGTTCATCCGTCCGGTTTGTTCGGGAGACAAATAAGCCAGCGTTCCTTCTAAAACATTGGGAGAAGCGATCGCTTGTGTTTCTCTTGGTAGTAGGGAGGCGATGCTAAAGTCGATGAGTCTGACTTCTTTTGTAGTGGGATTAATTAAAATGTTGGCAGGTTTAATATCTTTGTGAATTATCCGATGCTGATAAAGTCCTTCTAAAGTGGTGACAACTTGAATAGCAATAGAGAGAAATTCACCTACAGTTTTGGAATTTCCTCCTTTTTCCATTTCTTCCTTGAGGGAAATACCACCAAAATCTTCCATAACTAAAGCATAGCGATTGTGATAGTTTTCCAAACTGTAGGTTTTGATAATGCCAGGCAGGTTGAGATTTTTAGTAATGGTGTACTGATTGCGGAACTGCACTAGTTCGCTGATACTGGGATACTCATTTTGCAGCAGTTTGATCGCGACGGGTTTCTGGTCTTGCTCTCTGATAGCACGATAAACAAAAGTTCTGCGACCACAGTAGATTTGCTCAAGGATTTGATAACCTGTCAGTTTTACCATTGGTCTTTACCATACCTTTACAGTTTTCCTCCACATGACAGTTATTGTTCCCATGTGCAGCATGAAGTTAACAAAATCTAACTTTTGTGCAGAATTAAAAGTAAAAATGCTTTATACCATTTGGGATCGGAAATTGCTTTCTAAGTCTAGGTTTTGTGAATCTATCTGTCACAATAATTTAGAAGCATTATTAATAATCATCTAATATTCAACAATGATTAAATAATAATTAAATTTTGCAAGTTTTATGCGAAATAGTTTTTCTAAGAATCACTGAGAGTAGACATGACTGGCAGATTTTGATTAACTTGCTCATCGTTGCCAGCAAGATACTCAGAAACTTGATGCATTTTTGTTGGACTTTTACCCTCTATCTCGTAGCTAGATTTAACTAAACTCATATAAAGAGCTTTGGAGTTGAGATTAAGGGTAGCTAGTCTTCTATCCCTGAACAGTGGTCTATATCTTAATCGGTATAGTTGATTTAGTAGTTTCCACTGATAATTTTGGAGATTAATATTCTTAAACGGTAAGTGGCAATAGTGGTAATAAGCCGCACAAATATCAAATCTATTCCAGTACATAAGATTTTTAACTCCATGCCACCCTGAAGATCAAAAATGTCTAGCCTTCAGTAATTATCGGCTAAAGTAAGCTCATTTGCACAGTTTTTGGGACTAGGGACTGGGTACTGTAGAAAGGGAAAAAGGAAAGATCCAAACCTTTACCCTTTACCCTTTACCCTTTTCCCTGACTGAAGGGCTTGGACTCCCGACTTCTGACTCCCACTTTCCTATTCCTTGTCCCAGTTCTCCAGTTCTTCCAGTTAGGTTAGCGACTACACTAGCAATAGCAGCTGGTTCTACAGGTTTAGATAAATGCATTTGATAGCCTGCTGTAATTGTTTGCAATCGGTCTTCAACTCTGGTATAAGCTGTTAACGCTATAGCAGGAATTTCTCCCCCTTGTTCTGGCTTGAGGGCACGTACCTTACGGATTAATTGATAACCGTCTTCTTCTGGCATTCCGATATCGCTGACTAAGACATGAAAACTGAATTTAGAGATGGCTTCAATTGCTTCTGTTGCCGAGGTAACGGCAGTTATGCTTGCACCGCATGTTTCTAGTACAGTTGCGACAAAATTTCGAGCATCTGCTTCATCATCGACAATTAGTACACGTATGCCCTCAAGAGTTGGTAAATTTTCAAATGTTACTTCCTGCCCATCATTAGTTGCATGTATCTGGTCTACCGTGCTGGTCTTGGGCGGAATTGGAATTTGCGGTAGTTTGACAGTAAACGTTGCTCCCTGTCCTTTACCAAGACTATTAGCACAAACGATGCCACCATGTAGCTCGACCAAGTGACGCACGATCGCTAACCCTAATCCTAAACCACTGTAGGTACGGGTAATCGAACTATCCGCTTGGCGAAAGCGATCGAACACAAAAGGGATAAACTCAGGGCTAATACCCTGTCCGGTATCAGTGACAATAATTTCTACCTGGGAATTAACTTGCTCCACTAGTACCCGAACTTGTCCACCTTTGGGCGTAAATTTCACCGCATTAGAGAGTAAGTTCCAGATCGCTTGTTGCAAGCGGTCAGGATCGCCCGTGATGGAACCTAATGCTGGGTCAAGTACGGTTTGAATTTGAATTTCTTTGGCATTAGCAGCAGGAAGCACTGTCTCAATTGCCGCCTCGATCGCATCGACTAAATTCATGGGGCGGATATGCAAGCGTAATTTGCCCTGAATAATTCGGGAAACATCAAGCAAATCTTCTACTAGTTGGGCTTGGGCTTTGGCGTTGCGCTCAATCGTCTGCATTGCTTTGACGGTGGTAACTTCGTCAAATTTGCGGCTATTGAGTAACCGAGTCCAACCTAGCATCGCGTTTAGGGGAGAACGCAGTTCGTGGGAGAGGGTTGCTAAGAACTCATCCTTCAAACGGTTGGCGGCTTCAGCCTCCAGACGTGCCTGCTGTTCGCGAGCAAGTAGCTGTGCCCGTTCGTGTTCAATTTGCTTGCGGTCTGTAATATCTGCCAGCAGATAGACTGCACCAATAAATTTTCCTTGCTCATCTAACACCGGATCGATGGTTTTAGAAAACCACCGCCCTCTAGACTCGGTTTCTAAGCTTTCGCGGCGGCAAGTTTCCTTAGCACGGTTAAAGCAATCGCCACTGCCAAATCCCAGCGATGTTTTCATCAAATCGTGATGGTGGTAGCCCAAGATTTCACTAAGCGGCTTGCCCAAAAGCTCTATTAAGGAACGATTACAGCGTTGTAACCTACCTTCACGGTCGAGCAAGCCAACGCCATCATTGATTGAGTCAAAGGTGGTTTGCCATTCTCGCGCCGATTTTAAAGCAGACTCTTCAGCTTGGCGAATTCGCACTAGCGATCGCACTGTCGCAATTAATTCAATTGGCTCTACAGGCTGTACGAGATAGGCATCAGCGCCGCTATCTAACCCTTGAGCTTTGTCCTCGCTCTTCACAAAACTGGCAGACAGATGCAGGACAGGAATAAAGGCAGTCTCAGGATTAGATTTAATTCGATGACAAACTTCAAAACCATCCAATCCAGGAAGTTTGACATCCAAAATCACCAAATCGAGATGATGCTCGGCAAATGCTTTTAGTCCCTCCTCCCCACTAGCCGCCTCCACAACCACAAAGCCAGCATTTCGCAAAATCCGACCGACAACATAACGATTAGCTGCGTTGTCATCAATGTGCAGGATTGTGAGCAATGGTTCCGGCATGTGTTTCCTCTTTAGTTGTGATTTAGGATTAATCCTGCTGTGACTAAGGCTTGCCGAAGTTGGGTACTCGCTTCTGCTTGAGATGATGTCTGTTTAGTAATAATTGCTACACAGTTTTTAGCTAGATAGTTTTGCTCTTCTCCCTCTAGCGGTTTGGAAGTGTTGAGAATCACGGGAATCGCGCTAGTAATGGGATTGCTTTTTAGCTGGTTTAGCACTTCCATGCCATTGATACCCGGCATATTCAAGTCGAGGACAATTGCTTGCGGCTTTTCACTTTCAGCTAGTCGTAGCCCCTCGCTGCCATTGGCTGCTTCTAAGATATGAAGCGAAGTATTAGTTAAAAGTTGCTTTAACACGTACCGAGATGCCAGGTCATCATCAATTAATAGAAGCTTTTGCAGCTTGTCTTGTTTAACTAGCGTATCGAGTTTGGTAAGCAGTAACAATCTGTCTACAGGTTTAATTAGAAACTCATTAGCTCCTGATGCTAGCACTTGTTTCTCATTATCAATCACGGTAACGACGATAATAGGAATATGGCGAGTAACGTCATTATCCTTAATTTCAGCCAAGAAAGACCAAGTATTTTGCTCCTGTAGTAAAATATCGAGAATAATAGCGACTGGTCGGAACTTTTGCAAAGCCTGTTTTGCCTGATTCACGGTTGTTGCTGAAATCATTTGATAATTCGATGCTTGCAAACACTTTTCATAAATCAGCAGGGTTTCGTCATTATCTTCTACAACTAAGACAGGAAAGCGCTCTGGGTCAACTTGCCAAGTAGGTGAAGGTAGAGTCAGAGTTGTGTTTGAGCCAGTGTAGACCAGGGGAATTGACGCAAAAAATGTAGAGCCTTGGCCAAGTTCGCTCTTTAATGAAACATCACCACCTAAAAGCTGCGCTAGTTTCCGCGACAGCGGTAGCCCCAGTCCAGTTCCTTTCACCCGTTTTTGCAATTCCGATTCAATTTGCACAAAATCCTCAAAAATTCGCTCTCCATCGCTTGGTGCAATACCAATTCCTGTATCAGCGACGGAGAAAGTAATAGTATCACCAGTCATCATTGCTGTCACACGCACTTCACCTTGCTCAGTATATTTCAGTGCATTGGAAATAAAATTTCTGAGAATTTGGGCTACTTTACCTTCATCGGTGTGCAGGGTCGGTAGACCAACAGGTTCATCAAAGATCAGGGCAACTGAGGAGTTATAAGCTATCAAGGGACGGAGCATACCGCGTAAAGCCCCAAATAAATCGCTGACTTCAAAATCACTGGGATGCACGGTAGTCTTGCCAGCTTCTACCTTTGCCAAGTCTAGGAGATCGTTGATTAACTCCAACAGACCTTCAGCAGCTTTTTGGATGAACGTCACTTGCTTTTCTTGTTCTGTTGTTAACGACCCATCCATATGAGCCAATAAAATTCGTGAGAGCGAAATCACAGAGTTGAGCGGAGTGCGAAACTCGTGGCTCATGTTTGAGAAGAAGCGAGTTTTGAGTTCATTCGCCTTCTGGAGGAAATCCGCTTTTTCATCCAGTTCGGCGTATAATGCGACCACACCGCGATTAGTATCTTCCAACTCGCGGTTTAGCTGCATGAGTTCTTCCTCGCGCTTACGCAGTTCTGCCATTGCTTGGAGTAATTCCTGGTTCTGGCGCTGAATTTCCTCAAAGGGATTTTGTGGCGATCGCTCTTCAAATTCTTGCTTGATTCGATCTAAGCGTTGGCTAGTTAAATTTGGTGCTTTCTTGGGTAATTTCTTGTAAATCAGCACTTTTGTGCCTTGTCCAACCACAGATTCAATCTGAAATTGGTCTACCAATTTTTGCGTGCCAATGATGCCCAATCCCATACCAGTTGTGGAAGTATAGCGTCCCTCCAAAATCATTTTTAGGTTAGAAATCCCCGGCCCCCTGTCGTCGATATCCACCACTAAGTTCTGGGGCGCTTCACCTTCGACTTTAAATTCAACCGTTCCCCCACCTGCATACTGAAAAGCATTCCGGACAATTTCGGAGACTGCCGTAGCGATTCGTACTTGATCTTGAGAGTCGAACCCTAATAATTCCGCAATTTGTCGTGCCCTTTGCCGCGTCAGCACCACATCTTGCTCGTATCGAATTTCTAAGGTGAGGATAGTTAAATTCATTTGTCAGCGATCGGTTGTCAGTTTTTATTCCCTATCTCCCCTGCTCCTCTGCCCCTCTGCTCCTCTGCTCCCCTGCCCTCTTCTCACCGTCCCTCACGCGCCACTAGTACTGTCACATCGTCGCGATCGCGATTAAAGTCTCGGTATAAAATACCTGCTATTAAGCTGGGATGTTTGTAACTCAACCCTGTATAGCGTTCTAAGCGCCACTGGGTACTCAAGCCATCAGAATGTAGAATCAAAATGCCTGAAGGATGCCATTGGTAGGTAAATTCTTGGATTTTGCGGGCTTCATGACCAACTGTACCATTGTGGGAAACTAGGCTGTAGTTTTTGACTGGGGAAAGGAAACTGGCACCAATGTTACCTACTCCTGTAAAGCGAATGGACTGTTGCTCGAAGTTGATTTCTGCGATCGCAACAGCTGCTCCCCGCGTACTTCGCAGTGCCCCATGTGCTGCTTCCATAATTTCTTTGGGGCTGCGGTGGCTAGACTCTTCAAAGATTCTCACAGCTTCCAGAGAGGCTCTAGCGGCTAAGGGGCCGTGACCTAATCCATCTGCCACTAATAGTAGACTGCGCTGCTCGTTGATTTTGCTAGCCCAAGCATCACCGGAAACCTCTTCACCTGTTTTCGGTAGACATACCACCCCCAATTCTAGCTGTTCTGGCAGTGAGGCTGATACAGGAGCAGCCCAAAGCTGGCTGAGAATGGCAGTTCCTTCATTCGGACGGGAATAAATTTCAAATACATCCGAGAGGCGAGAGATTGCTCCTAAACCGTAGCCTGGAGTACCGGCAGTAGAAAAACCGTCGCGTAGGCATTCGTCGATATTATCAATTCCTGGCCCCTTGTCGAGGGACAAAATCTCAATACCCAATACATTCTGCTTATTGATGGTTTGCAGCAAGAGTAGCCCCTCTCTAGCGTGCTGTACTAGATTATTAGCAATTTCAGTTGCGACAATTGCGACCTTGCCTTTTGCCGTCTCGTTAAAACCAAGGCGGCTGGCTAGGGCAACTGCATTTCGTCGCGCTTCACCTGCCTGACTCGACTCTGATATGGGTAGGACGACGGAATTGCTCATAGTTTTACTTCCATTTTGTAATTGTGATGCAAGTTCCTTCGCCTACACGTGAAACAATATTAAATTCGTTTACTAGCCGTTTTGTGCCACTCAATCCCATACCTAAGCCGTTACCAGTGGTGAAACCATCTTTGAGCGCCAGATCGATATCGGCAATTCCCGGTCCTTGGTCTTCAAATGTCAGCCGCAAACCCCGTCGCCTGTCTTCTTCTAGGGTTTCCAGCTTGACAGTGCCACCACCCCCGTAGGTGAGAGTGTTACGAGCAAGTTCGCTGGCTGCTGTGACAATTTTAGTCTGGTCTACTAAACTAAACCTCAATTCTACTGCTAACTGACGCACCGCTTGCCGAACTAAAACGACATCCGCAGAAGATTCAATACTCATAATTTCAAACCTCTGCATACCCGTTGATGCTCCCCTCGGTGGCAGAGACATGAGACGCATCTCTACTTAGCGATGTCCGCAGTAGTCCCATGCCCTTCTCTACGTTTAAGGCAGTGTGAATACCAGTCAGAGACAGTCCTAACTCTACTAAAGTAATCGCTACTGCTGGCTGCATACCAACCACTACAGTCTGAGCATCGAGTACTCGTGACATTTTGGCAATATTTCCCAGAATTCTGCCAATAAAGGAATCTACAATTTCTAGGGCAGAAATATCGATTAACACCCCATGGGCATTGGTGGCGGCGATACGATTGGTAAGATCCTCCTGTAAAGTCATTGCTAGGCGATCGTGCATATCTACCTGAATTGTTACCAGTAAGAATTCGCCCATCTGAAGTATGGGAATACGCTCCATTAGACACTCCTGACTTTTTACTTAGCTTGGGGACGGACAATTGTAAACCCTGTGCGTTTCAGCGCCGTCAGGAACGCGTCTGCTAACGATGCCTTGGTAATCACATCTGTTAGATCTATTCCCAGGTAAACAATTGTTTGGGCAATTTGAGGGCGAATTCCGCTAATAATACAATCTGCACCCATGAGCCGAGCGGCGGTGACTGTTTTGAGCAAATGTTGTGCTGTCAATGTATCTACAGTTGGCACGCCAGTAATATCGATGATGGCAATCTCTGAACCTGTCTCAACAATTTTCTGCAACAGCGACTCCATCACCACCTGAGTCCTACCGCTGTCTAAAGTGCCGATCAGCGGCAATGCCAGAACTCCTTCCCAGAGCTTGACTACAGGAGTAGAAAGCTCTAGCAACTCCTCTTGCTGGCGCAGAATCACTTCTTCACGACTCTTTTGATAAGCTTCTATCGTCAAAAGCCCCAACCGATCTAATAGTGTTGTTGCTTGCCAGATATCTTCTATTAAGTCTGTGGAGTTTTGGCTGAGTTCTTGACGCAAATAATTAAAGAGTGGTTGTTTGAGCGAAAATACAAAAAGGGCAGTTTCCGAAGGTGTAAAACCTTGCTGCGATCGCGTGCGGGAAACACTACTCAGCATTTCTCTCACATTCTGCCACTCAGCTGATTGAATGTTAGTTAAGTTACCACCTTGTACCGCATTGCTAAACAAATAGAGAAATTCTTGACATTCCTCCCGCATTTGTGTTTCTTTAATCAAGCCTTTACGAGCGCCGACGGACATCAATTCCTGAATCCATTCTGCTAATATTTCGGCTTCATACTTTTTCAGAACATCGGGAATTTTACTGCCCCTGCTCGCTCCCATACATTGATTCCTTTCACTTAATTTCGATTTATGTATAAATCTATACTAAAGATTTTTGAGTTAACTAGCTCCATACCTTGGTTGAATTTTTTTAGTATGCGAACAACCAACTAAACTTGGAGGTAGGTATCTCAAAGCAACTTAGTTTATTCATTCATTAATTATAAAGATATTAGTGCCACACAAACTTTTTGTATCTCAATCAAATCAAGCTATTGGGAGGCAAGGGGCGATCGCTCACGCGATCGGAAAACCCGGAGTAAAAAGGGTTAAAGGAGAAGATAGAGTTCTCTGCCTCACACCTCTATCTCTGCGTTGGTGAGATTAATAGTTTTTGGTTTTACCCATAGCTATGCTTCAGTGTCAGCTGCTTGTTGTGTCACCTGATTCCCTCACTCATGCTGTAGCTGTCAACAAAAATGATTCTTCAGGCGATCGCTACTCGTTTACAATAAACTTTTTGCAAAAGACCTTAAACTGAACTTTTATAACAACAGTATTTTATTTAGTCATAGAAAAAGCAGGAGTCAGAAGTTAGGAGTACAGACGCGATTAATCACATCTGTACAAGGGAGTTCGTAGGGGCGCAATGCCTTGCGCCCTTACAAGAGTTAAGAGTTTTGGCGTTGCATAGTTGCGGGATGATTTAGCAACTTTTAAAATTCTCCCCCTGCTTCCTCTGCATCCCCTGCCTCCCCTGTTACCCCAATTCATCCCACTGTTATGCAACGCCAGAGTTTTTATATCTTCTTGTCCCCCCACTCACTTCAGACCTTAGTATATTTATCAATTATCTTGGCGAAGTCTGGCACTGCTTCCTCTACGTGTTTTTTAGCTGAACCGCGGAGTTTGTCATATGTTCCTCGCACGATTGGGCGCTTCACGCTCTTGACTCTCGCATCAGTAACGCCCAGCAGTGCTTCTGCCGTACGTGAGCGATTGGTATCGAGGTACTCAACTGGGTTGCCATTCTGCACGCCCTCACTCCAGAGCGGATCGAGCGCTGTGCAGTACAGCGGCAGGAGCTGCTCGACAACGTAAGGGATATATCCTGGCTTCACCCCTTTCAAGGCGCTGAAAGCAGTTTTCAGAGCAATGCCGCTGATACCCGACTTAGAAGCAAGCTGTGCTTCTATCATGTTGCAGCAGTCGTCTACGACCATAGTCTTTTTGTCCGGGTTCAAGAGTCCGTCGCTAAGTCCCATTACACTCCTCTTTAATGTCAAATTGCTTGATTTATCTTCAATTAATTTTCCTAGCTAATGGAATTTTTAGCTCATTTTGGTAATTTAAACAAAGGTAGAGCAGTAGAGCTATCATTAACCCAAGTTATATTTTGAGTATCTAATTGTACAGATAAGGTGAATCAGGGCGATCCACGTCCTGCTGTTTTCCATTGTTATGACTTTGTTTGCTAGGGGGTTGATTCATTTTTGGAATGATATCAAAAAGTTTCATTATCAGCCAATTTTTTCTAAGGACATGGCAAATTCACCTCAAATGGTTTTATGCTCCATCTAGAATTGAGTCGAAATAGCTCGGCTGATTCTCTTCGTTAGCGATCGCAACTATTTCTCCTTGGCACTACTAACCCAATAATTGCGTCAACTATCTTACGCTAAATTACTGTATTAATTTTCCTAGTACAGTAATTTAGTGTTCGTATGGAATGAAATATAACCAATTAACCTCATTTAGTAAGCAGAAGTAATGGCAAGTCAGTTTTGGGAAAAAAGCATAGGAGTTAACGCGATTTTAACTAACTTACTATCCAACCCTGTGCGATTGCTCATTCATCAAGGTTGGTGGCTTTTAAGGAAGCGTCTGTTGCCATTATTATTTTTGATATCATTTTTTGCAGTATTGCTACTAAACAGCTTTGCTCCTGCTGTTGCCCAGTTACCTGCTCAAACTCGTCAAGAAATTCGCGGGGTATGGCTGAGTGGTAACGATTTTGGCGTTTTTAGAAATCGCTCACAGGTGCAAGCAGCTATGAGCCAACTGCGGCAGCTCAACTTTAACACTGTTTATCCCGTAGTGTGGAACGATGGCTATACACACTACCCTAGTGCGATCGCGCAAAAAATCGGTATCCCCTTTTTCTTCAAGGGAACAGATGGACAAGATGTGATTGCAGACATCATTACCCAAGCCCGCAGACAAGGGCTACTAGCGATACCCTGGTTTGAATTTGGTTTCATGGTTCCCTTAACTTCGGAACTTGCATCCCAGCATCCAGATTGGCTGACACAAAAGCAGGATGGCACTCAAACTTCAATTAGTGCTGCGGGTGAAGTAGCGTGGTTGAATCCCTTTCACCCTGAAGTGCAAAAGTTTATCAGAGAACTCGTGATGGAAGTCATCGCTCAATACGATGCTGATGGCGTTCAATTTGACGACCACATGAGTTTGCCTGTCGATTTTGGTTACGATAAGTACACGATTAGTTTGTATACTCAAGAAACTGGCAATCCTCCCCCACCTAATCCCCAAGCCCAAGCATGGATAAAATGGCGGGCAGATAAAATCACTGCATTCATGGTAGACCTCTACCAAACCGTGAAAGCCCGAAAACCGAATGCCATTTTCTCAGTTTCTCCCAATTATTATGATTTTGCCTACAAGCTGCAATTGCAAGACTGGCTGAACTGGGTACGGTTGGGTATTGTCGATGAGTTGGTCATGCAGGTATACCGTAATGATTTGGAAAGTTTTATCGGTCAAATTACCCGCCCAGAAATTTTAGAAACCCAACAAATCATCCCAACTGGTATCGGTATTATGGCGGGGTTACGCAATCGCCCAGTTTCCATAGCACAAATCCAATCCCAGGTGCGAGCAGCCCAACAACGCGGTTTAGGTATCGGCTTTTTCTACTACGAAAGCCTTTGGGATATCGCGCCAGAACCAGCAGAACAACGACAGTCAGCATTTGCGGCTCTTTTCCCAAATTCAGCGTTACGCGACATCTCTGAAAATACACCCCGCCAGCCAACTTTTAATACCATATCTTTACCTTTATATCCAAAACCTTCCCTCGGCCAACGCGTTCGCGGCTATTTTCTGGAAGTAGCGATCGCCAATGGTCAGCCAAAGCGTGTTTTATTAGATACAGGGTCAGCAGGGCTGCGAGTACCCAAAGAGTTTTTGGGCAATGCTCCTATCCGCAGAACTGGTCAAAATATCAAGGAGGTATTAAGTGATGGTACTATTTTGGAAGGAGAATTAGTTTATACTAATGTCCGGTTTGGTCTGATTCCTGCCGCAGAACCCGTTCCCGTACAGGTTGTTACTAGTCGCCAGTGTACTGCACAAAAACCTAATTGTTTGGCAAAGAGTGGCGTGCCATTTTCCGGTGTTATCGGTGTCAATTATTTTGAAAAGGTACTTCCCTATAATCCGTTGAGAAAATTACCAGGAAATCTCAGTAACGGATTTATCGCCATTGGTAACGGTGGTAGTAACAACAATGGCAGTTTAATTCTCGGTTTAACCGTCGACAATCAAAAAGGTTTCAAAATGGCTTCTTGGAGTCAACAACCGGATATTAATGGTGTACCAGGTAAAAGATGGGATTCTCGACTCAGCAAGGTTTGTTTAACTATTGCTGGAAGTTCTGCTAAAAATGCTTGTAATGGCAGAATGATAACTGATACTGCAACTATTAATGGTTTGACTGAATTTAAGTCAGCTGCCACAGCAGGCAAACTCAAGCCAGGAGTATTACGCTCAGCAAATGCTCTGAAGGTAGCAATTAATGGTATTTTTGATTACAGTATGACACCAGGAACCCGCGATGGATTTAATCGTTGGAATTTGAGTATCTCGCCACAAGCAGAACTTCCTATATTTGTGAATCCTGGCATCGCGTTTTTTGATAAATACGATGTACTTTTTGACCTAGTTAATGGAAGACAGGGTTTTCGCAGTCGGCGGTAAGTTTGTTCCTGGTAATTTGCTGGAGAGTTTCGCTTTTTAACTACGATTATGGTGCGATAGTGGCTCAGAAATAAAGCTAGCTCATCAGACCGTGAGTTGTTCAGCGAGCGTCAAGCTGACACCACCCGTAACCTGATGCTAGAGTATCAAAAACTAGCATCATGTTTATTTTTAATAAAAGGATAACTTGTAGTTAAACAAAGAAACAAACAATATATTTAGAGTATCAAATCAAAATAACAGTAAGTAACTATATGCGTTTACCTATCATTATTAGTGCGGGATTGTTGCTATCTTTAGGTCTGAATATCCCAGCGATCTCTCAAACTCAAGTGCAAATAGCACAAGCACAGACAAATAATAATTTGAATTTAAGGCGATTAAAATTTAACCGCAATTTGTGGAATCAGCAAAATATTTACAACTACCAATATACACTGAGCAATGGTTGCTTTTGTATACCTGAAGCTAGAGGGCCAGTAGTTATTAAAGTACGTAACGGTCAAACAATTTCCATTACTTTAGCTGATGGTCAACCAGCTAATCCAGAATTTTTTCAAAAGTACAATACAATTCCCAAGCTTTTTGATGTCATTCAAGATGCTATTGAACGTAAAGCATCCAGCTTGAATGTCCAGTACAATCATAAACTCGGCTACCCAATGCAAATTAATATAGATTACAGCAGTCAGATAGCCGATGAAGAATTATATCTGACAATTGAGAATTTTAAGAAACTTTAAATATTGCTTTGATGAACTTACAAAGCCATACAAAAATCGAAATACCATCTCACCAACTATCAAGCGTCTAAAATTTTGTAGAACCAATTTTCAAAGCGATCGCCTAGTGCTTGGAGAGAAAATTCTGTTTCTGCTTGGTGGCGGCAGGCTTTTCGGTCGATCTCATCAAGGCGAGCGATCGCATTTATCAAACCAGGAACGCGATCGGGTTCTACTAAAAAACCAGTTTTGCCATCTTGGATAATTTCCGCCGGCCCACCCCGACGATAAGAAATGACTGGTACTCCACAGGCTAGACTCTCGATTGTCACATTTCCAAATGCTTCTACCCAATGAGGTGTCATCAGCAATGCCTGACACTCACGCACTACTTGCTGCATTTGATTTGTTGATAAAAATCCCAGGTATTCCAAAGGCGCATTTGGGTAGTCCTGACAAATTTTTTGCCAGTATAAATCATCCTGAATTTTACCCATAATCTTTAGAGGAATATTTGTAGCTTGCGACGCTGCGACTGCATCCTCTAAACCTTTTTCTGGAGCAATTCTACCTACCCAAGCTAACTGTTGTTTTGGTTCGCGGCAAAAATCATACAGTGATAAATCAATGCCATTACTTAAGACAGCAGACTGCTGCTTAAGAGCAAAAGTAGCAGCTTGTGTTTGAGTATGGAAGCCAATCGTATTAGGAAACTGCTGTGCTACTTTTTTGATAACTCGATCTAGGGCGTTACTCAGTGAACCCATACTGACCAAGTGAGCGATCGGTCGCTGGAAAAAAGGTGTGAGGTAGAATGGTAACCAATCGTAAGCAAAATTTACAATCAAGTCATAGTTAGCTTGAACTTGACGAGCATAATCCCACATATTTGCCAGCAGAGAATTTTCTGGCATGGTAATGGGATCTGTACGTTTCTGGCTTTGGGCAATAATTTGTAAATTACCAGGAATTTGCACCAAAGATAAATCATTCCAGGTAGAACCTGCGGGGGCGACGATTTGCAGGTGATGACCCCGCCGAATCATTTCTTGGGCGACATTATACAGAGTCAATTCCACGCCACCGCCGAGTCCACTACCGAGGGGGCCAACAGGAGTGGAAACAAAGAGTAATTTCACAGTTTTGGCAGAAACGGTCATTCATTCAAGAATCGATATATCCAGTAAATCTTAAATCTTTTGATACTGCCTAGCTTTGGTAGATTAATCAAACTACCATTTAAATGTCAAAATGATAAGATACAGCCCCTTCTTCATTCACTTGAAAATTCGCATTGAATTCTTTAGCTTTCTCATCTAAATATTGCCTAGCGATTACTGCTGGTAGTTGTGAATGCATCGCAAAGCTTAAAACAGTTACGCGCCCATGATTTTCTTGTAGCATTTGATAAAAAAGAGATTGTAGGCGATCGCTTACTTGTTGCTGAATGGCCTTTTCCTCACGCTTGCCTTGACGGTATAATGCTACGCTTAACCATCCACCCAACACCATAGTAGGAACGCCAAAAATTAAACCTTGTGTAGCGGTAGCATTAAGTACATAGAGAGCTTCTGTATTAGGAAAATCTACCACTTCCTCTGCATCACCTGTTGGGATTTGCTTCAGTATAGTATTTTTCGCAAGTACCGCTGAGACTGATAGTGTTAAAAACATGAATCCGAGTGTTAGTAGCCAACCCGCAGCTAATTTTTCAGCAGTCTTCATAATTCCACTTCAGATTTACACTGTTCTTGCGATTTTAACCTTACTTGCTAAAAGCTTCCAGTAAGAAGAAGTGAATATAGGGGCTGGAGAACTCGCAACCCACTCTGGGGATTAGGGACAATGGAGACTAGGAAAGAGTTAAAAGATTATATGTTAACGTGAGTACGATAAACCAAAAAGCTTGAAAAGTTTAAGTAGCAAAGATTAAAAGAATTAGTGATTCAGAAAAGTGTCAAAATTTATTGACAATGAACTCAATAAGCATGATGAATTATAGCAACAGCTACAGGTAGCACAGAATTTACTTCAATCTGGGATGACGATCGCACAAATCAGCCAACTTACTGCATTACTTGAAACCGAAGTGCAAAAGTTACAAAAATTACAGGTATCAAGGTAGCGATCGCTTTAGAATTTAGAATTGTTTAATCTCCCCATTCTTTGATCGCAGAAAATAGTGATGAGTAATCATCATTAGCAAATGACATTTTTACTGCTGTTTGTAAGATTTGTCGCACACCTTTAATACTGCTGAGATCCAAGCCACGGGATTTAGCTTCAGAGATAAACAAATCTGTATCTTTTAGCAAGTGCTTTGTGGGAAAATTAGGATTAGCATAATTTCTATCCAACATTCGTTGCAGCTTTTTGTCAAAGGTAGGCGCGTAAAGTGAACTGTCGCGTAGGATTTGCATAAATAAATCCACATCAACACCCTGACGCTGAATAAAAGCAAGACTGAGGGCAAAGCTAGTTGTTAGAGAAGCAATTAGTTGATTTAGTGCCAATTTTAGCGCAGCAGCAGTTCCCACTGGCCCTACAAGTAAAGGTTCTGGGCCAAAATTTTGCAGTAATTCTAAATGGTTTTGATATTGCTCTGGTTCAGCACCTACCATCACAATCAGCTTGCCAGTTTTTGCTTCTGGAATGCTACCAAGTACGGGTGCCTCTATATATTCACCACCCCCCCCAACTACTGAGTCTCTAATTTCTTGGCTTTCTGTGGGAGTAATTGTTCCCATCTGGATAATTGTGCGTCCTTCTAAAGTTCGCCAAGAAGTATCTGAAAGCAAAACATGATATATAGCTGCGGCGTTTGTGAGCATGAGAATAATGCACTCAGCCGCACGAATAGCATAGCGGGGGTGTGTGACAATTTCCGCACCAGCTGCTTGTAGTGGTGCTAATTTTTCTGGGGTGCGGTTATAGGCAACTACCTGTATATTTGCTGCTAACAATCTTTGAGCCATGGGTAGTCCCATGAGTCCAGTTCCCAGAAATGCCACCTTCATTGTTCACGTTCCTTTAGTACAGCGTAGGCGAAGCCCGTCGTAGACATCGCGTTTCGGTTGTTTGATTGTTATTTACTAGAGAGCAGTGATTTAAAATTTAAGATTCCACCTCAACTTCGCTACTCCCTATTCCCTACTCCTTAACTTTAGCGATCAGCCACCTGCGGCAAAAGTCACCATAATTAGAACTGACAGCAAAATACCGGGGGTAAGTAGCGTCACTAACAATAAAAGTTCATGAGCAGTCATAATTATTACTTTCCTATTATTTTTGAGTTTAGAGTAATCAATGTAATGCTAATCCATATCAGACTGATACAGCATTCTTAAAGAGAGTTTTAACTTTTTAGATTTACCTTTACTCTGGTACAGTTAATCCTTTTAGCGATTGAGATTTTTCTTGTTCTGTAAGTCCTTTACTTTGAACTAGGACTCCAAAACCGCCCAGTCTGGTGGGATCTAGTAGTTGGTGTAATGACTCCCGCCGTTGCAGCAACTGTGAGAGAGGTATCTCTTGATGGGAGAGGGCAGCAATGCGACTTCCCAAACCCAATGCCATCAAAAATAAACCCTGCTGCATAAAACCAACCTTCTCTAACCTGCACTGCTCACCCCATCGTTCTAAAGCAGTAAAATCAACATGGGTTGTAATGTCTTGTCGCCCGACATTGATATAAGGGTTGTCGTGATAGCGATGATGGTAGTAGCACTGTAGCGTTCCTTGCGATCGCCTGGGATTATAATAACGGCTGGCAGGGTAGCCATAATCAATTGTTAACACATACCCTCTTTGCAAGCGGTCTGCTACTATACTCAACCAGTCGAGAGCAGCTAAATTAATCTCACTGCGATACCCATCTGCATAAGTCCTTTGACCAAAATCAATCCCTACCAAATTGAAATATTGTGCTAGTTGCTGTGTAGAAGGTTCCCCTGTCACTTCTACAAATTCAAAATTGGATCTCTCCCCTATGAAAGAGTTTTCCTCCTTCTGCCTTTCTAGGGAGGTTAAGTTCTGCGGCGTTGTCACGTAAATTTCTCGCAGTTCCCCCGCCTCTAATATAAATTGATGCACTGGGAATGCGTCCACCAATTCGTTAGAAAAGAAGCAGCCAGTAATTGATTTAGTTGGTATCTCCTCTAAACTGCACCAACGCACTGAGAACTTCTGCAAGCGTTGCTCTTGTTCTTGCCTTAATGTTGGTGACTTTTCCACAATGACGTACTCTAGCGCCGCAAAGAAATCTGGGTAGTGCAACTGATAGTAATTGAGGATATGCAACGCCAAGAGTCCTTGACCTGCTCCCATTTCTACCAAAGAAAAAGGTACGGGTCGCCCTAAAATTTCCCACATCTGGACAAATTGTTCTGCCAATAACTCGCCAAAGTCATTGCCAAGATTGGAAGAGGTGAAAAAATCACTGCCTTTAAATCCAATTTTGACTGCATTGCTGGAATAGTAGCCGTATTCCGGATGATACAACACCATGTCCATATATTCAGCGAAAGTAATTCGCCGTTGGGGACTAGCAGCAATACGATGAGTGATGGCTACACACAGCGTCGGATTGGAATCCATAGAAAAACTTACGAATTAGGAGAGAGGAGGTAGAGGGACAGAAGGGCACAGGAGAGAATTCTTAAATAATTTCTCTGTGTTCCCATGTCTTTCCATCTCCCTTGTCTCCCTTGTCCCTCTCATTCCTCCTGCTCCCTCTATACTTTTGGCTTCTAGAGTGTTAAAGATTGAGGGTTAGTCTCAATTAACTTCGCTAAATCTTGCAAGAATGCCGCAGCATGGGCACCGTAAATAATCCGGTGGTCAGAAGTAATATTCACTTGCATTTGTTGCCGCACGCCAAATAAACCGTCAGATGTTGCTATCACTTGCGGACGGGATGCGCCGATCGCTAAAATTGAGCCTTGTCCAGGTGGCAAAATCGCATCGAATTTGTCTACACCAAACATTCCCAAGTTTGAGACGGTAAAAGTGCCACTGTTGTATTCCTGTGGTTGCAGTTGTTTTGTCCTAGCGCGCTCTACTAAAGATTTCCAAATACGCGAGAGAGAATAAATATCTACTGTATCAGCATTTTGTAACACTGGTGTAATCAATCCGCCATCATCCATCGCCACAGCTACAGAAATGTTGATGTCAGAGTGATAGACAATTCCTTGCTCTGAATAGCTCGCATTTAATAATGGGTGTTTTTGCAATGTCACGGCTACGGCTTTCGCCAGTAGTGCTGTCATTGTCACCCCTTTGGACTTAATTTGCTTGTAAAGTTTGTCTAGTCCATCAGTGGTAATTGTATAACCCACACGGAAAACAGGCACGGACAGGCTAGCTACCATATTCCGTACGACAGCATTTTGGAAAGTAGTTAAGGGTACTACTTGGCCAGGAACAGCACTGGCTGCGGCTGGGATGGGTGCAGGTGCTGTCGGCTGAGATGGTGGCGGTGCAATTGGAGTGATGCTTGGTGCAGGTGTTGTTGGGGCAACAGGTGCGGGGGCAGGTTGCTTACCTTTATTGACGACAGCTTCCACATCCTCAGCAACGATGCGACCATAGGGGCCACTGCCTTTGAGAGCGGTCAAATCAACTTTGAGTTCTTTCGCCAACTTGCGGGCGCGGGGTGAAGCCACAAGCCTTCCTTCCCGGTGGTTAGACCCATTTTGAGATGCTAAGGCAGGTATGCCCACAGAGGCTGTGGCTGCAACTGGTGTGGGAGCAGATACAGGAGTAGCCGCAGCGCCAGCTGAGTTACCCAAAGACTTGGCGGTTTCGATTTCGGCTTCCGTTTCTGCGATGTAAGCGATCGCAGCCCCTACACTTGCTGTGTCACCAGCTTGTACTATGATGTGGGCAAGATATCCTTCATAGAAGGTTTCCACATCCATATCTGCCTTATCTGACTCGACAACCACCACTGTTTCGCCTTTTTCCACTTTGTCACCTGGCGATTTCACCCAGGAGACAATTTTGCCTTCGGTCATGGTGGAGCTAAGCGCCGGCATAAATACTTCGTGAATGCTCATATGGTGGTTTCAGAATCAATGGTTTATGGACTTTAACAGCTTCAGCCAGATCGAATTGTATCTCGGCGGAGCAGTTTTGGGTTTTAGATTTTCTTATTTTAGGTTCAGGACTGGGGAGCAGGGGGAGAACAACAACTGACCCTTGGAACCTCAAGAAGACTTAGGGGTCTATGTATATGGCAGCCATAAATTATTTGTGAACATCGTGTCTCGATTGTTGACTATGTAATAGCCATTTTGAGGTTTCCACAACTCAAATAGAACTGTTTTGGAGTTTATATTTCTTATAACCACTCACCAAGACACAGTAGCAGCTTTTCCAAAGTTTATAATACCAAATTGGAATTCGATGTACTGTTCCACCAAGGAGAGTAACGAACGAAAAACCGCCTGTATAAAGTATTTTTGAAGTTTGTCTTCATTACAAGTTAGCCTCCGGGTTCGGGAGTTTGCCACCCTTCGCACGTGCCAAGACGGCAACTTCCTCACGAATTACTAATTACGAATTAGTATGATATGAGCTTAATGGTTAAACATCAATTTAAAATTCAAAATTGATAATTGTCTGTTTAGTTATGATGTCGGTAAAGTGGAAATTCTTTTTAATTTTAATACTCAGTATCTTTGCCACTGCTGGTGCTGGGGTTTATATTGCCCAGCACCAACAACCTATGACGGTTGCAGAAATTAGCAATAGTCAACAACAGCAATTTTCGGTGGTACAACAGTCTCAGGATATAGTGGGATACCCACAGCGTTCCCACTATAAAACCATACCATTAGAAAGTATTACCTCTGCTCTCCAAGGTAGCGATCCTGCTACCCTTGCCCTGAATGCCTTGGATGGTGAAGCATTAGTAAGAGGAAGGCGAAAGGTAGAGGTAGTTTATCCACAACGAAATCAAGCTTTTGTAACGATTACACAAATCCAGCCAAGTGGCGATTTCGCGAGCGTCATTAAATATCGAGTTGAGATGACAACTTTTGGGCGATCGCTTTTAGTGAGTTCGCCTCCTGTGTGGCAAATTATTTGGGCTGGCTCCCAGACACAATGTCAATCTGGGAGTCGCCCCCATAACAAATTAACTCAAAGCTGTAATTAGTCATTAGTCACAGAGCAACTGACCTTTACGGGTGACGCTCGCAGGCTTGCTAACGCTGCGCTAACACCAGTTACTCATAGGGGAAACCACGGCAGGTGCTTTATGCCGGGTAACCCGTCCACCGCACTGCCTCCCCAAGACCGTACTGGCTGACAACAGACAACTGACAAATTTAGATATCGCCACGAATATCTTCGACAACACCATCGCGCAACAAGACTTCGACCTGCATTTTGCTAATCAAGTTATCACCCCGTTCGACCCGGAAAAAGCCTTCCATTTGGAATTGATTGACTTCTTGATCTAATTCGAGAAACTGCACTTGCTGGAGGTTTTGCAGTAATTGATTTTTTTGCTCTAGCAGTTCACTTTTCTTTTGATTGACTTGGAGTTGGACATTGTCAATTTGTTGGAGGGTCTGAGGCCCTGGTGGTTGTAGACTTTGCTTTTGAATTGCTGCGATCGCTCTTTGTCCTTCAAGGTCCAGTTGTTGCAGTTGCTGGTCTAGTTGATTGATATTAGCTTGCAGTTGCTGTTGCACTTCCTCTTTCCAGAGGGGAGTGACAATAACTTTGACGTTAACAATGCGCTTCAAAAGCAATTGGGGGTTGGAGATATCCATAAAAGTTTCGCGTTCACTCTATAGTTTGCGGTGTGGAATTATCAGGCAAACATGCCGTTAATAATATCGTGATAGCGTTCAGTGACAATGTGTCGCCGAATTTTCAGCGTTTGTGTCATCAGGCCATTTTCGATAGAAAACGGTTCTAGTATAAGTTTGAATGGCCCAATACGGTCATCTGGTCGATAACCTGGACGGTTTTTCACTTCCCGATTCAGTTCTTGCCGAAACAAATCCTGGATCATTTTACTCTCCAGGTCAATTTTTTGACTGGATGAGCTGACATTTTCGTCCTGTATGCTGAATTTTAGGTTCTGGCTTTCTGCCCATTTTTCTAAAGCTTCAAGATTGGGGACAATCAAGGCACCGAGGCTGCGTTGGTCTTGTCCAACCAGCATGATTTGGTCAATGTAGGGCGATCGCAAACAAGCATCCTCAATCGGTTGTGGCTCGATGTTTTCCCCATTACTTAATACAATCGTATCTTTGGCTCTACCAGTCAGTACCAAGTCGTTTTGTGGTGTCACCCAACCCAAATCACCGCTATCAAACCAACCTTCGGGATCGATTGCTTTCGCTGTCGCTTCGGGGTTGTGGTAATAGCCTTGCATAACTTGAGGGCCTTTGAGCAACACTAAGCCTCGTTCGCCAACTGGCAAGGGCTTTCTTGTCTCAGGGTCTACAATTTTAACTTCTGTACCTGGTATTGGTTGCCCGGATGAACCACGAAAATTTCGCCAAGGACGACGCGCATTAGTGACAGGAGAAGTTTCTGTTAAACCATAACCCTGTAGAAGCTCAACACCAACAATTTCAAAAAAGTTATCTATGTGCCTTGGCAGCGCACCGCCACCACTAATCACATACTTGATTTGTCCTCCGGTTGCTTCTCGTACTTTGGCATAAACTAGTCGTTCTCCCAAGGCATGGAGAGGCAACAAGGCAGATGCTGTTATTCTGGCTGCTAATCTTTGGACGACTGAGGAATTCAGATTATCTAAATGCAAGCCTTGGGCAATTCGTCGATTTTGGATATATTTCTCGCTAATACCCAAGAAAAAGTTAATCAGGCGTTGCTTTTTCGCTGGTTGTTCGCGGAACTGCTTTTGCACTCCTTCATGAATCGATTCCCACAGGCGTGGTACCGCTATCATGTAATGAGGTTTAAATTCTTTCAAATCCCGTTTGACAGAGCGCAAGTTAGTATAAATTTGCGTGCAACCTTGAGAAAGTAAAAAATACTCACCGCTGCGTTCATAGCTGTGCCATGTAGGAAGGATGCTAAGGACATTCTCCCCTGGTTCTGGTTGAATTACTGCCCCCAGCGCTTTCACCTGATGCATCAAATTATTGTGAGACAGCATCACACCCTTGGGTTTACCTGTAGTTCCTGAAGTATAAATTAGTGTAGCTAAGGTGTTGGAGTTGTGCTGAATCTTTATAAAAGTATTGTTTGTGCCAATTTCGATTAACTGTGGAAAGTTCAGCACCTTAAGAGTTTCCTCTTTTGGTAGTGCTTCATCCGAAAGTAAGATGACCAATGTCACTGGTAAATCGTCAAGTCGGTCGCGCAATCTATTAAATGTCTTCAAATCTTCGACTACCAGTGCCGTACTACCACTGTTAGCTACGATAAAAAGCAATTCTTCTTTTTCTGCTTGAGAGCTACGTACTGCATCAATTGCCCCAGCAGTCATTATGCCTTGATCTGCAATAAACCACCGAGGACTATTATCAGCTATTAGGGAGATGCGATCGCCTACTTTGACTCCCAATGCTTGCAACCCAGTAGCAAATTGTTGAATTTGCTCCGCTAACTGGGCATAAGTAATCACAACCTCTGGCGTAGTGTGGGGATTGTGCAGGGCAACAATGTTACCAAATCGCTTTGCTGCCAATGGCCAAATCTCTGGTAGAGAGTTCACACTTGTATAATCTACTAAATGCTGTAATGCCTGACTTTCTTGTTTTGTGATATTGGATAAAAAAGAAGATGCAGGTTGGATGTTCGACATAATACATCACCTCAATTTAAAAAATTGACTAAAAAAGGGGTGTAAAAATGTCAGATGTAGGGCAGAAGGCTGGATAACCTTTACATCCACTGCATCCACGCCTCAAATTGATGTGGTTCCCTTACACCCCTGTTTGTTGACTATTTTCCAGCTTATTCTGCTATTGCGCTATAATATTTTGCCTAAATATCTATATCGTCTGCTGTGTCAGTAATTTCGTGAATTTATCAATTGTATTGATAAAAATTTATGTTAATGTTAATTTATATAGACTTAAAGCAATATATTGCTTTGTAATTTGGTTGCAAATTCTGCTTGCAGCTAAAAATAGAGACCACCTATTTTTCTACAGGGGGTGATTACCTATGGGTTTAGTAGATGCTGTGTTCCTGACCCTGATCAATGCTGTTGCCTGTTTGGTGTTGCCCAAGCTTATATCTACTATTTTGGCATCTAAAACCAAACCTGCTAAAACGTTGACAACAAGTTCAACATCACGAAAAGTCAGAATTCCAATTACCAGTTTTCCTTATTGTACGGTTTATGTAATGACAGGCAGCCAATTCTGTAAATTCAGTCCTAGTTTTTGTTCTAGGTGTTCTGTAAATTGATGGACTGTCTGAAAATATTTATCTCTGCGTGGTTCATATCAGAGACTTCCAAATAAAAATATCTCATTGTATGCGTATGGGTAGCAAACAGTTTGCTACTAATTTTTTCAAGCCATTGCCGAGTATTGGGTTTCACTTGTCCACACTAGACTAGCTGCGCCATATTTTACTCACAATAGGCTTTTATCCAGACCATGTGGAGACCGTCGCAAATGGACTCTCCGGAGTCATCCGAGTGTTCAGTAATTGTCAGTTGTCGGTTATCGGTTGTTTACACTCTCCCCTATTCCCTATCTCCTCCTGCTCTACTTCACAAGTTGAAAATCACTTACCCACAGGTAACACCAAACCTTCACAAGCTAGTAATCCGTTGGGAAAGGCAGATTGAAGGTCAACTTGAACCTTGTCTAGAAAATCATCCTCATCATCTGGGTGGTAATGAGAGATAACTAACCGCTGCACGCCTGCACTGTGAGCCAAATTCACCGCAGTTTGCCATTGTAAATCGGCTGAGTCATGGTTGCGAGATGTTGGAGGGATATAAGTAGCATTAGCAATCAGCAAATCGACACCTTGAATAATCTGTAAAATTCGCTCTTGCTCGACTTCATCAGCACTGCTGTGCAAATCTGTGGCATAGGCAACGCTATATTCCTGCCAAGTAACCCGATAACCCACTGACCGCTGAGTTTGATTAATTAATGCTGTTGTAATCGTGACATCATCTAGCTTCACCTCATTACCAGGAATCATATTGTAGAACTGTAAATCAGACTGCATTACTTGCAAAGGGTAAGGAAAGTGCGGTTGGAGCATCTGGTCGTACAAACATTGTTTGATAGAAGCTCCATTTGAGGCAGCTATACCGTAAATGTGGAAGCAATTTTTGGCAATAAATGCAGGGGCAAAAAAGGGAAACCCTTGGATACGATTTGATTGGGAGTTGCTAAAAAATAGATAGGCTTCTAGCGGCTGTTGTATTTGCTGCCAAGATTTACCCAGTATGCGTAAGCCAGTACCTCCATCAAAAATCAAGTGTTTGCCGGCTACATGCATTTCTACACAAGTAGTATTGCCACCATAGCGGTTGGCGTTGCTGGCTGGGGTTGGAATTAAACCCCGTACACCCCAGAATTGCACTAGAAAACTATCCGCTGGACTATTTAGCAGCCTAGTTGGCTTTTCAGTTACGTAGCTCTGGGAACCCGACAGCTCAATATTTGACATTTTCCTTGAAATTAGACCTTACTGAGCAGGTTATCGTAGTACCGCACTTCTAAAAGCCGATTTTTTTCGTCTACCATAACTACTGTGGGAGAGTAACTTTTTAACTCTTCCGAAGTGAACTGCCCGTAAGCCATTATAATCAAGCGATCGCCTATAATGCCTAGACGTGCAGCACCCCCATTTAGTTCAATTACTCCTGAATTGGCTGGAGCGGGAATTGCATAGGTAATAAAGCGCTCCCCATTAGCATTATTTACTACTTGGACTTGCTCGTAAGGCAAGATGCCAGCTTTGTCTAATAAGGTTTCATCGATGCTAATACTACCCACATAGTTGATATTAGCCCCCGTGAGGGTGCAGTTGTGAATTTTTGCCAAAAGGAGAGTGCGCTGCATTTGGTTTAGGGGTAATCAACAATTTTAGAGGAGACGCGTTATGGCGCGTCTCTTCTAAGTTATCCTTTAAAAGCTCTGATGGACTTATCTACTAAGGCCTTGACTTGTTCTACATCCTGCCAACCGAGAATTTCAGTCACTTTTTTTTCTAAATTTTTGTAACTGCGGAAAAATTCGGCAATTTCATCTAAGCGGTGTGGAGCTATGTCTTTGAGAGATTTTATTTGGGCGTAACGCGGATCTTTATCTGGAACAGCAAGAATTTTTTCATCGCGATCGCCACCGTCAATCATCTCTAAAAAGCCTATCGGTCGTGCGGCGATTACACAACCTGGAAAGGTTGGCTCGTCGATAATGACCATACCATCTAGCGGATCTCCATCATCAGCTAAAGTGTTAGGTACAAAGCCATAGTCATATGGATATTTTACCGAAGAATAAAGTACGCGGTCTAAGGAAAAAGCTTGTAGCTCCTTGTCGTACTCGTATTTATTTTTACTCCCGCCTGTAATTTCAACCAGAACGTTGATTATACCTGGTTTCGGTTGGGCAGGAATCCGGGATAAGTCCACAACAAAAATCCTCAGCTAACGGTGAATGGTGGGCGCACCAGTTTGGTTCCCCGTGTAGAATTTTAGGGCCAAGATGGACTCCTTCCCAAAGTATTCATGTGAACAGGTAGTAAAGAGGAGGCAGTCCGGTAAGCGTAGCACTGCGGAGAGAAGTTGCCATAGCGTAGCGTTAGCGAGTCATCGAGCGTCGGAGGGTTTCCCTCCAAGCAAACTTCGGGGAGGGTTTCCCTCCGGAGCCACGGCGTTGGTGAGGGATCCCATGAGGAACTGCCTCACCCGTTCGCTCTTAGCGTTCCTGTAGGGTAGGGAGGTTCTTTCCGTTGTAGCAACTGTCGTTCAAAATGTCCTTTCTCCCGGCTTTTGGCTCCTGACTTCCCTTTTCCTTATTTCTTCACAAGGCTTTTTACTAAATATTTGATAGATTTTTATCTGAAAAACAAGCTTCCCGACTTTTTAGAAAAGTCGGGAAGCTTGTTCTTTAAATTTTCACTGCTTCTAATCAGCCCAATCGGAATCAAGAGGAAAACAAGATAGATTCACGTCATGCCTGATTAACTACCTAAACGAGTGTTACCTCAGCATTTTTCTCCTTTTTGGAGCTAGCCTACTGGTGAAATGTTATTTGCAACTATTGTTTACTTTTCAACTTTTGGCAATGTGTAGGTCAGGGGTTGATGGTTATTCGGAATGTTGTTTGAAGAAAAGTGTCCAATGACGAACACGGGTAGAGTTAGAGTTAGTAGAGCGATCGCGGTTCCCACAATGTCTGCCAAACGATGGGAATACGTCTCGGCATTGGCAGACTGGCTATTTGAATTCATACAAAATTATTGAAATTTGTCAGATGACTTGTAGGTTTACTCTCTAGATGAGAGTCTTGATGATATTCTATCTATTTTTTGACTGTCAACTGTGTTGTAGCCAAGAATATGAACCACTTTGGCAAGTGGTATAGTAGTAATTTTCTACATAATAATCTTGATACAAAGTTACAGTTAAACATTTCTAACTCGATTCAGTGAGTAATATGTTACGATTCCTTGCTGAAATATGGAATCTTTCGGTTAACCATAGGTTAAAGAAATGTTGTTTAAACTACATTTTTCAATCTGGTACAGATTAATTGTTAACCTATATCAGGTCGATCTGCTAGCATTATAACATCTTCAAATAAGCTGGTTAAGCTAGTTTTAACAGTTTAGCTTGTTTCCACTACCTTAGATAGATACCGGAATGTTACTGAAAGAGAGCAGTACATTTTCACGATGTAATAGCAATTATGCTCAAGATATTGGAAACCAATAAGAACTCGGTAGTCATAATTTTCGGAACTATAAATCTAGACCGAATAAATACAGATAGAGCGACACGTTCGACAGTGCTTATTCCGTAATCACACTAAAAAAATACTGCCAAATACAAATAGTAAAATCTGAGTGATATTACTTTATTTTTGTCAATCTATATATAGGTAGAGTATAAATGCTTTGATGATAAATCTAGACATATAGAAGTTGGTCATCAGACATACCTTGTATGAAACCAAGATCTAATTTGTAATTTTCTATCTAAAATTGTATTGCAATAGAAGAAACTTTATGGTCAACATAGAAGACAAAAGCAAAAGTTTGATTGCAAATTAACTCAGCAAAAAACCGCCACTAGAGTAGGGCGGTATGGTTAAGCAATCAGAGGGTACTTACAGCTTAATCTTTTGATTTTGAAGTTGTTGTAGCAGAGTTTGCACTCGTCCCTAACCTGAATAGAAAGCAATTACAGATTGGGGGTTAGATATTAGGAATTAAAGATTAGAAATTGGAAATTAGGAATGAAAACAATTTTTTTCTAGTCCCCAGTGCCCCTAATGCCCAGAGGGACCCCCAGTTTCTGTCTTAACGTTTACCATAAGCACTCATGGGTTCTTTGAGAAAACGAATGTAAAGATGTTTAAACGTAGACTTAATCACGCGGGGCATTGCAAAATCAATTGGCATTAACTTGTCTGGTAATCGCCAATCTTCTATTTTTAATAAGTCAGGAGATAACTGAGGAAACTCAATGGCAGCAAGTTCGGGACAAACACCCAGTCTTTGGGAAGCTGCGACGGTGGGAACTTGATGGGGTGACACATTTAGAATTTCCACCATCGCCCGATCTAAGGCAAATACATCTGATGCTGCTGCCAAAATCCCTAAAGGACGAGGTTCGCCACCACTAGGCCCATTACCTTCATGGCCAATGATGCCATCTAAGATAGTTAAGTTGGGATTAATCGCCCTGGCTGTTTCTACTAACATTTCACCGAATCGGTTGGCATCTTTCCCAGCTTCCATGTGCCACCAAGCTTTCATCTTGCCAGGGACGCAACCAAACAGGTTTTTTACTCCTAAAGTTAACGTTAGCTGGCTATGAGATTTTACTTTAGGCAAATTAATTACTACATCTGCTTCCATTACCTCTTTAGATAACAGCAGATGGTTAAAACTTTCGTTAACAATTTGGTAACGCTTACCGTGAAATTCACTGATGGGGAGATTTAGTTCTTGTAAAACAGGATGATAACCATTTGCTAATGCAACTCCTTTAGCACTACCAAAAGCTGGACTATCTCCCAAAAATGGCTTACCACCAACCTCAATTACCATCTGGGCAACTTCGTAAACCAATTCAACGCGAGTGGTACACTCTTTGGTAGGACGCGAACCTGTGAGTAAATTAGGTTTGAGCAAAACGCGATCGCCTTTTTTGACAAACGCAGCCATACCCCCGAAAGGTTCTAGCAGTGTGACTAAAGATTCTCGTAAAGCCTCTCGTTCGTAGGAAGTAGCCCTGATTAAGCTGACGGATGGTTTTTGATGCATGGATAATAAGTTACAAGTAGTGAAGATAGGACAGAACACAGGGAATAAAGAGAGAGAAATTAACTATTCCCTGTAACCTGTAATCTATTTTCCTACTTTGTTTTAATCCATGTCTTTTGATTCTGCCATGAGGGGTAAGATACCACTCATCTGTTCTAGATTTAACACGCTAGCCAATTGTGCCTCACTCATCAGTCCGCGTTCTAAAACAATCTGCCGTAAAGATTTACCAGTTTCCAGTGATTCTTTAGCAACATTGGCTGCATTCAAATAACCAATGTGGGTATTCAGTGCAGTTACTAAAGCTAAACTGCCTTCAGCGTATGCTAAACAACGTTCTTGGTTGGCTGTAATTCCCTGGATGCAACGTTGCGTAAGTGCAGCGATGGTATTACCGATAATTTCCATACTGTGAATCAAGTTGTAGGCAATCAGCGGCATCATGACATTCAATTCTAATTGTCCTCCTTGAGCAGCAAGAGCGATCGCACTGTCGTAACCCATCACCTGAAAACACACCATCGATGTCATCTCTGCCATCACGGGGTTATACTTCCCTGGCATAATCGAGGAACCCGGTTGTACTGGCGGCAATTGAATTTCCTTTAACCCAGTTTTTGGGCCTGAATCCATCAGTCGTAAGTCGTGGGAAATTTTGACTAAATCCTGGGCTAAGTTGCGTAAAGCCCCAGAAACATTCACAAACGGGGCCATACTTTGCATTGCTGCCATTAAGTGAGGTGCGGGTTCTAAGGGAGTTTCAATCAATTGCGAGAGAACTTCCACTACACGGGCGCGATACAAAGGATGAGTATTCAAACCAGTACCAGCCGCACTACCTCCTAAACCCAGCACCATCAAATCTCCAGAGGCAGTGTAAATCCGGTTTTGGTGTTCTGTCAAAATTTGCGCCCAAGCACGAAAATTCTCACCCAAACGCACGGGTACGGCATCTTGCATGTGAGTTCTGCCGGATCTGACGATATCTTGAAATTCTCCAGCTTTGTTTTCTAAAGCTGCGATCGCTCCTTCCAATGCTGGGTGCAATGTCTTTGAAAGTGCCAATAAGCCACCGATGCGGATTGCTGTAGGAATCACATCATTGGTAGACTGCCCATAGTTAACGTGGTCGTTAGGACTAACGCGCTTGTAGTTACCTTTTTCCTCACCCAAAATTTCTAAAGCCCGATTTGCCAGCACTTCGTTGACATTCATGTGGTGAGAAGTCCCAGCACCAGCTTGATAGACATCGACGACAAATTGATCGCGGAACTTCCCCGCGAGTATTTCATCGGTTGCTTGTACAATTGCCTGACTAATATCTTGGGGAATACAATTCAGTCCGCCATTAACAATTGCTGTAGCTTTTTTAATGATTAAACAAGCATCTACGTAAGTAGGTAAAGGTTGAAGACCGCTAATAGGAAAGTTTTCTGTTGCTCGTAGGGTTTGAATACCGTAATAAACATTACTAGAAATTTGGCGATCGCCCATGGAATCGCGTTCGATACGAAATTGGGAGTTATCTTGTTGAGTCATAGAATTATTTGGGGAATCTCAAGAAACAGATCATCCCACGCTTGGGGAGAGAGTGGGAGATGAGGATGATAGGGAAGATGAGGAAGAAATTCTATGTCACCGCGTCCCCGTGTCACTACGTCACCGCGTCTACTTGTACCCCATGTCCTTTTACTTAAAACCTATGACCATACCCAACTGGATTACTTTCTCTCGCCTTCTGGGTGTACCATTTCTACTTTACGGTTTGTATAACCCGACATCGCAAGCTAGATGGATATGCTTGACAATTTTTCTTGTCGCTGCATTAACTGATTGGTTAGATGGCTATTTAGCACGGAAACTTAATCAAGTTAGTGATTTGGGTAAGTTTCTTGACCCCTTGGTAGATAAATTTTTAGTACTTGCACCGTTAATGGTGTTGATTGAACTAGGCAAAGTTCCAGCTTGGGGAGTGTTTTTGATTTTAGCGCGGGAATTAGCGATCGCAGGTTGGCGGGTAAATCAAACTAAAATCACTGGGGCAAATATTTGGGGCAAACTCAAAACTGTTAGTCAAATAATTGCGATCGCACTTTTAATTGCACCTTTACCAGAAGTTTGGCGAACTCCATCTTTAATTGCTTTTTGGATTTCTGTTGCCTTAACTTTAATATCTGGAGGCATTTATCTTTTGCCACCAAAAGTTAGTACTGCTGAATGAGAGGATCTGCTGTATCGTTCGTGTATAACCCAAACTTTTCCAGATAGTCATGGGAATATATCTGTAGATACGCAAGAAATTTCTAACAGTGCCTAAGAAAATTCGTGAACTAAAAGCAATGCTATTAAAAGCTGGATTCACTTATAGAAGTGGCAAAGGAAGTCACACAGTATGGAGCCATCCTTTGTTAGTTTACGGCCTTACTTTGTCTGGCAAAGACGGAGCAGATGCAGATTTTTACCAGGAAAAAGTTGTTAGAAATGCACTCATAGAACTAAAACAACTGGAGCAAGAAGAAGGCAAAGGAGAAGAAGAATGAAACCACAATATAGTATTCTAATTCAGTGGTCGAAAGAAGATAACAAGTACATTGTTAGCCTCCCTGAGTTTGGCCCTTATGCACATACTCATGGAAATACTTACGCTGATGCTCTCAAGAATGGTGAAGAAGTACTAGAGCTTTTGATTGAAGATTACCAAGCGCAAGGAAAACCATTGCCAGAACCTTTGACTGCCAATGTTTCGTTTCAGTTTGTGTAATTTCTAATTATTAGCAGTTAGAACTAACTTTACTCTTACACTAGCGATCGCTTCAACGAAATCAGAGAATTCTGATATCTACAAGTATGGCGATAAACTCAAGCTAAATCCAGGCAATAGATTTTCACCAGATAATTCTGTGGGAAGGTTTCGCACTTCTACATCTTGCCCTTGGTGATAAATTTCCACTTGCTGCTGTTGGGGATTAATCAACCATCCCAATTGCACCCCTGCATCTATATATTCCCGCATTTTGTCACGCAGCATTTCCAAATCATCTGTTGCTGACCTTAATTCGATTACAAAATCCGGTGCGATAGGAGGAAATTTGCGTCTTTGTTCCGGGGTGAGTGCTTGCCAACGTTCCTTTTGAATCCAAGCTACATCAGGAGAACGATCTGCGCCATTAGGCAACTTAAATACAGTGGAGGAACTAAAAGTAAAACCAAGGTCAGTTTGGCGATTCCAAATTCCTAAATCGATGATTAAGTCAGCTTCTCGATTACCACTTTCGCCTCCAACGGGTGGCATAATAATTAACTCCCCCTTAGCCGTTCGTTCAAACTGAAACTCGCGGTTATTTTGACATAATTGATAGAACTGTTCGTCACTTAGATGAACGGTGTCTAAATTTAATGTCAAAAGAGTCATAACCCTACACCTAGCCGCAATAGCGATGGATACTATATCATTTTACTGCTTTCTTGACAAGAAGATACTGATGTGGTAAATGACTAGAAAACACCTGCCTACCTCTGCGTTCAAGAGCAAAAGGTAAATACTATAAATCGATAAAAATACTGTATTTTTTTGAAAACCCCTTGTCCTTGTAAACAAAGATGTGAAATACTAATTTCACTCAGTTAAATACTGTATTTCTAAAGACTTACCGTAGATTGTTTTCCAATCTATTATCTGTTCAGCAAAGTTAGTTCAGTCATCATCAAACTTGGTGAAGCACCGATCGCAGGGATGTGCAATTTGAGCATCCTCGCAAGTATTACCCCAATTCATAGTTTGTTGTTGCACGGTTGAATGAGTCTGTTTTAGCAAACCCACTTCAGCCTAGCTTTGCCATGCCCATTTGTGGTGTTTATAGCTAATGGAAAGACGAATTTATGACAAATTTCAATGTTGGATCGATGAATCGTCGCAAGTTTCTAGGAACTGCGGCAGCTAGTGCGCTGACAACTGTTGGTAGCTCAACTTTGATTTCCCAAGCAGTTGCAGGCAATAAGTATGCTCCATATAAAACCCCAAACATTCTCTTTATCCTGGCGGATGACTTAGGATGGGGTGATTTGAGTATTTATGGCCGTCCCGACTACCAGACACCAAACCTAGATCGTCTTGCTAGACAGGGAGCGCGATTTACCAATGCCTATGCAGCGCAAACAGTTTGCACGCCCACACGAGTCGGCTTCCTGACTGGTCGCTATCCGGCTCGTCTAGAAGTAGGATTACGAGAACCACTTGGTAACATCAGTCAAGTTGGTAGCACTGTGGGACTACCTCCCTCACATCCCACAGTCGCGTCATTGCTCAAAGCTAGGGGTTATGAAACAGCCTTGGTAGGCAAGTGGCATCTTGGTTATCTGCCCAACTACGGCCCTAACAAAAGTGGTTTTGACAAGTTCTTTGGTCACTTTAGTGGGGGAATCGATTATTTCAGTCATAAAGATGGCAGTGGTGTGCTTGATTTCTATAATGACGAGCAGTTAATTAGTGTCCCTGGCTATACTACTGAACTGTTTACTGAAAAGGCGATCGCATTTATAAAAAAACCCCGGAATCGACCGTTTTACTTGAGCTTGCATTACAACGCTCCTCACTGGCCGTGGGAGGGGCCTGGCGATGAAAGCTTGAGTACAACGCTCTATAGCAACGGTAACTATACAGCAGGAGGCTCGCCTGAAATCTATGCAGCCATGATTAAGAGCCTCGATGATGGAGTTGGTAAAGTCTTGCGAGCATTGGAAGAGACGGGACAGGCTAACAACACTTTAGTGATTTTTGTCAGCGATAACGGTGGCGAACGGTACTCCTTCTTTGGGCCATTTCGGAATCGCAAAGGCAGCTTGAACGAAGGAGGCATTCGTGTCCCCGCAATCATTCGTTGGCCTGGAAAAGTTAAACCCAATCAAGTCAACGACCAGCCAATAATCACAATGGATCTGACTGCAACTATCCTGGCTGCTACCCGTATACCAGCTGCCCCCAAATATCCATTGGATGGCGAGAACTTACTTCCGGCTCTGATTGGAGAGAAACGCCTTGATTCACGCCCATTATTCTGGCGTTATCGTTCGGGAATCAATATTCAAGGTGCTGTCCGTTTGGGTAACTGGAAGTATCTGCAACAAGGTAGTAGTCAAGGTCTAAATCAATATCTATACGATTTAGAAAGTGACCCAGGCGAACAGACCGACCTCAAGGAAAGTCACCCGAAAATTTTCCGGCACTTACAACGGCAGTTCGATCGATGGCAATTTGAAGTGTTGCCAGTAGCACAATTCCCAGCTTGATACTAATTTTCAGAATTGACGTAGAGGGAACATAATTGTCCCCTCTAAACACTACAAGTAAACGGAGCAATGTTGGATGAAGACACACTTATCCAAGAACAACTCAACAAAAAGATTAGTTACTAGATCGGAAAAGTCTAAATTTACAGGTCATCCGGGCAGACCGCCCCACAAGGAAATGGTTTGGATTCCAGGTGGAACTTTTATTATGGGGTCAGACCACCACTATCCAGAGGAAGGGCCATCTCATCAAGTCAAGATAGATGGCTTCTGGATAGATCGATCCCCTGTGACGAACCGCCAGTTTCAGCGATTTGTCAAGGAAACTGGCTACATTACGATGGCCGAACGTTGTCCAATGCCGAAAGATTATCCAGACGCTCTACCAGAATTACTAGTACCTGGCTCTCTAGTATTTCAGCAACCAAATTTTCCAGTTGAACTCAACTCAGTTAATTGGTGGGCTTACGTTCCTGGTGCTAACTGGCGACACCCAGAAGGAGCAGGTAGTTCTATAAAGGGAAAAGAAAATCATCCCGTTGTCCATGTGACTGTTGAGGATGTAGAAGCCTACGCTGTTTGGGCGGGTAAAACTTTACCAACTGAGGCTCAATGGGAATTTGCCGCCCGTGGTGAAATGGAAGGGAAAGCTTACGCGTGGGGAGATGAACTGATGCCAGATGGCAAAATCATGGCAAATTTCTGGCTGGGTGAGTTTCCCTGGCAAAATCTCAAGACTCATCGCCCAAGTACGACCCCAGTAGCTTTATACCCGCCTAATGGTTATGGTCTTTATGACACGATCGGCAATGTTTGGGAATGGACGGCAGATTGGTATCAAGACTATCATCTTGCCGACAAGCCAAAATCGTGCTGCATTCTGGTTAATCCTAGAGGATGCAGTAGGGAGGAAAGTATTGACTCCAGAACATCAGAAGTTCAAATTCCCCGCCGAGTTGTTAAAGGGGGGTCTTTTCTGTGTGCTGCTAACTATTGCCGTCGTTACCGACCAGCTGCTCGTCACCCAGAAATGATTGATACATCAACTTGTCATATTGGTTTTCGTTGTGTTGTGAACGCCTGATACCATTTTGAATTTTAGATTTTATATTGGGAATCGCTTTTTACAGTGAGAAATTTAGAAATATCAGATTCCTATATCGCAGAACCATCAGCTTATTTGTTCCTAGCAAGTACTAACTCTAAACTTTTTTGCCACTCTGGCAGAAGTAAATCAAAAGTATTGAATAATTTTTGATTATTTAATAAAGAATATGCTGGTCTGCTGGCTGCTGTCGGATACCCTTTGGAGCTAATTGCTATTAATTTCTGTAACTTTCGTTGATTGTGTTCGGGATTATATTGAAAGATTGCCTGGGCAAATCCATACCAGCTAGTTTGTCCGCTGGCTGTTAAGTGATAAAGTCCACCTTTGCTAGCTAAAAAACCAGATACATCTTGTTGAGCTTGAAATAAAATTTGGGCTGTAGCTTCAGCGATCGCACGACTCCAAGTAGGTGCGCCAATCTGGTCATTAACAACCTTAATTTCTTCTCGTTCTTGAGCCAGTTTTTGCATAGTTAGTAAAAAGTTTTTACCTCGCAACCCATACACCCAACTGGTACGTAAAATTAAATGTGGTACTCCTACAGAAGCGATCGCTTCTTCACCTGCTAATTTTGTTTTACCGTAGATATTTTGTGGGTTAGGTTTATCTAACTCAGTGTAGGGAGTTGTATTTGTACCATCAAATACATAATCGGTGGAATAGTGAATTATGGCTGTACCCAGCCGCTTTGCTTCTTCGGCTATGACACCTGGGGCAATACCATTAATCGCCATTGCTAATTCTGGTTCTGACTCTGCCTTATCTACCGCTGTGTAAGCAGCTGGATTAACTATCAAATCGGGTTTGATTTCCTGGATAATGTGGCGAATGCTATCTGGTTGAGTTAAATCTATCTGCTTGCGACTGACAGGAATCACCTCACCCAAAGTCATCAGAGTGCGTTGCAATTCCCAACCCACCTGTCCAGTTACACCTGTCAGCAGAATTTTCATGCAAACACCTCTGCATCTCGTAGTAGCTTGGCAACTTTATCTTTAGCAGAGAGGATTGGTTCAGTTTGAATTGGCCAGGCGATCGCTAAATCTGGATCGTTCCACAAAATAGTGCGTTCGTGCTGCGGTGCGTAATAACTTGTAGTTTTGTATAGAACTTCAGCGTACTCCGAAAGCACTAAAAAACCGTGAGCAAAACCTGCTGGTATCCAAAGCTGTTGTTTATTTTCAGAACTCAGGTGTGTACCCACCCATTGTCCAAAAGTCTTGGAACTTTTTCGCAGATCCACAGCTACATCAAATACTGCACCTACTACTACTCTGACTAGTTTTGCTTGAGGTTGCTGAATTTGATAGTGCAAGCCGCGTAACACATTTCTAGCAGAACGGGAATGATTATCTTGGACAAAATGCTCGTTAATCCCGGTCTTTTCTAATAAGACTTTGGCGTTATAACTTTCATAAAAAAAACCGCGATGGTCGCCAAAAATCTGTGGTTCAATCAATAGTATTTCGGGAATTTCTATTTGTATAACCTTCATGACAACACCATGTGAAACTGTAATATTGTTTGTTACAATTTGATGTCTATCCTAAATTGGATACAGGCTTAACTTGTTGATTTAAAAAATTATTATTTAAAAGCGATCGCTCCATTATTCTGTAGAAACGTTTCATAGTTTTGGTCGCTATCTAATATTGTCATCAGGTAACTACCATAGCTACTCTTAGCCATAGTTTCAGCTAACTGACGCAATTGAAATGATTGAATATATCCTTGGTTATAGGCAATTTCTTCAATACAAGCTATCTTTAAACCCTGACGTTCTTCTAAAGTTTGAATAAAATTACTTGCCTGATGCAAAGATTCATGAGTACCAGTATCTAACCAAGCATATCCTCGCCCCAACAGTTCTACTCGCAGCTGCCCTCGGTTTAAATACGCTAGATTCAAATCAGTAATTTCTAGTTCATTGCGAGCTGAAGGTTTGAGACTAGAAGCTATCTCTACTACTTGCGAATCATAAAAATATATTCCCGGAACAACATATTTAGATTTAGGAATTGAGGGTTTTTCTTCTATACTAATTACCCGTCCACTTTTGTCAAATTCAATTACTCCATATCGTTGAGGATTTTTTACCTGATAACCAAATATTAATCCGCCTTCAGTCAGTGTCGCAGCCCGTTCCAGTACTTCTGTCAAACCATGTCCATAAAAGATGTTATCACCCAAAATTAAGCATACTGGCTCATCAGCAATAAAATCTTTGCCCAAGATAAAAGCTTGAGCTAAACCTTCTGGCTGCGGTTGCTCAATATAACTAAACTTTAAACCCCACTGACTACCATCTTTTAAAAGTCTTTCAAAGAGTGGCAGATCGCTAGACGTAGAAATTACTAAAATTTCCCGAATACCTGCTAGCATTAATACAGACAATGGATAATAAATCATTGGCTTATCGTAAACAGGCATCAGTTGTTTACTAATAACATTGGTTAGTGGGTAAAGACGTGTTCCAGAGCCACCAGCTAAAATAATACCTTTCATATTTCACTCCTTTCAAAGCTCCGTTTACTATTAATTTATTTTCAATTTTTTCGGTTATCATAGTTTTGTTTTAACCAGTTTTGGTAAGCTCCCGATCGCACTTGATTTACCCAATCCGAGTTACTGAGATACCACTGAATTGTTTTGAGTAAACCACTATCAAAATTTTCTTGAGGTTGCCAACCCAAATCACGGCTGATTTTACTACAGTCAATAGCATATCTTCGGTCATGACCGGGACGGTCTTTAACAAAAGTAATCAAAGAAGAGTAGCTGAAATCAGATTTAGGAACTAACTCATCTAGGATGGCACAAATTTTTTCTACAACATTCAAGTTAGCTTGTTCGTTGAGTCCACCAATATTATAAGTTTCACCAATTTTGCCCTGTTGTAGAACTAGATTAATAGCCTCACAGTGGTCGATTACATAAAGCCAATCCCGGATATTTTGTCCATCTCCATATATAGGTAAAGGTTTACCATCTAAAGCATTAAGAATAGTCAAAGGAATTAATTTCTCTGGAAACTGGCGCGGCCCGTAGTTGTTAGAACAATTGGTTGTTAAAGTAGGCAATCCATAAGTATGATAGTAGGCTCGCACAAAATGGTCGGATGCTGCTTTCGATGCTGCATAAGGACTATTTGGTGCATAGGCTGTATCTTCTCGGAAAGCTGGATCTTTTGGATTGAGCGAGCCGTATACTTCATCAGTGGACACATGCAAAAAGCGAAATTCCTGTTGTCGTTGTGATGAGAGTTTTTGCCAGTAAAGCCTACTTGCTTCTAGTAGCTGAAATGTTCCCACTACATTAGTCTGGATAAAGTCTTGCGGACTCAATATGGAACGGTCAACATGACTTTCCGCAGCAAAATTGATAATTGCATCTGGCTGATACTGTTCTAATAGGTAGTTGACTAATTCGAGATTGCCAATATCTCCTCGTGCAAAATGATAGCTGAGGTCGTTTTGTAACTGAGCTAAATTGTCTAGGTTACTGGCATAAGTCAGCTTGTCTAAGTTCACTACATTAAACCATTGTTTATCTCTAGCTAAAAGAATAAAATTAGCTCCGATAAATCCTGCCCCCCCAGTGACTAATACTGTTGGCATAATCCCTCAAAAATAATAGTTGATTTATAATTATTTATTAATCGATATTAGTTGTTAATTACTAAAATCTGAAAAGAAAAGGTTTTTCTTAAGACTTTTGACTTCACTAAAACTTTGCCTTAATCCGCTAACTTAAAAATACTCCATTAGGATTTAGCTTATGTATCAAACAGATCCTCCTCGTCCTGCGAAAGAAGCCCTACCTACCATGTACGATCTTCCTAGTGAAGACCCTGAGGAACCTGGTTTGCCTGACGAATTTCACGCTTTTCAACCCCAACTATTGCGGGAAACTTTCTCTCCACCCGACTATCCAGCAGACCAAATATTTGTTGCTAGTGACTTAAATCTCTACTATGACCCACAGCATACCCTGTGGTACAAACGCCCAGATTGGTTTGCGGCTGTGGGAGTATCTCGTCTCTACGAACAACGAGACTTGCGTCTGAGTTATGTCATTTGGCAAGAAGGAGTTGCTCCCTTTGTTGTAGTAGAGTTGCTATCTCCTGGTACAGAAAAAGAAGACTTAGGACAAACTATTCGGGAGATTAACCAACCGCCAACGAAGTGGGAAGTTTATGAGCGAATTTTACGAGTTCCTTACTACATTGTCTTCGATCGCTACACCGACAAACTTCAAGCATTTCAATTAGTTGCAGACCGCTATAGCGATTTCAACCTGAATACATCACGAGTCTGGATGCCGAGTCTAAAATTAGGGTTAGGACTTTGGCAAGGTTGCTATCAGGGCATTGAGCGGTTGTGGTTGCGCTGGTACGACGCAAATGGAAATTGGCTTCCCACTCTCGTAGAACAAGAAAGCCAACGGGCTGAGAAATTAGCGGCAAAACTGCAAGAATTGGGCTTTGACCCAAATCAGTTATAAAAATGCATCCGCTAGCGGCAAAAACACCCTTGTTTGACTTGGTACAAAGCTCTAATTACAGCAGTTTTGATTTATTTAAACCACAATGTCGTGCTTTTGATTATCGTCCTTTCAAAAAAGGGTGAAAAAGCAAAGCGCTACCTCACCTTTGTTTGATGCTAAAAATGCATAAATTTATCTGAAAATAGACGAATATTGGGAAATTTCATCATCTACAGAGAAATCTACCTCAGCTTTATCCCGTCCACTTGCCAGATAATCATTTTCAAAAGCATCAGTCAGCCCAGAAATCAAATCATATTCTGGCTGCCAGTTCAATTCTGTTGTTGCTTTATTTACAGATGCAAAGAAATGCTGCATCCGCAATGGAAAAGCTTTGCGTTTGCCAAAATCAAATTTTTTCGGGTCGTAATGCACAATTTTGACCGCGTCGGGTGATTTGCCAGCAGCAACAGCACAAGCACGGGCTAAACCATCAAAAGTGATGAAGCGATCGCCTGAAATATTATAAATCTGTCCTACCGCCTGCTGATTGCCTAAAACCTGAGTCATAGCCCTTGCCAAGTCTTTAACATGACCTAGCTGAGTGATGTGCGATCCATAACCAGGAATAGGAATCGGACGATCGCGTACAATGCGATCGAAAAACCAGCTTTCCAAGTCGTTATAGTTGCGCGGCCCGTAAATGTAAGTTGGACGAATAGAAGTAAAAGGCAATCCCTGCTGAGTTAAGAAAGCTTCTGTTTCATGCTTACCTCGGTGGCGACTTTTGGGATCTACCTCATCGCCTTCTACATGAGGCAGTTGGTCAGATTTAAGATACACCCCCGCAGAACTCATGTAGACAAAATGCTGCACTCGGTCTTTAAATATTTCTGCTAGTGGTTGAGTATCTGTAAGTTCCCGTCCATTGTTGTCAAAAATTGCATCAAAATTTTCTTGTGATAATTTTTCTCTTAGCTGAGTGGCATCAGTGCGATCGCCTATAATTTGTTTTACTCCCTGCAAAGAAGGTGCGGGACGATTACCACGATTGAACAATACCAAATCATGTCCTTGTTCCACTAGCAGTTGAGTCAGGTAGACACCAATGAACCTAGTACCACCCATAATTAAAATTCGCATAAATTCCCACTTCTTATGTCAAATACTTAGGAACTAAAGATTGGGGACTGGGTAAAGATGTACTCTTCCCAATCCTTAACCCCCAGTACCCAATTTGAGGTTATCAGGTTGCAGCATCTCTCTGGAACCTCTTGGGCAAGAATTACGTCTTGGATTAAACCTGGGGCGCTTCCCGTTCGTCGATCGCAAAGGGAAACTTTTCAGTTAACCTCAAATTTGCCTTACGTTTTTTCTATTTTTTAAAGTTAGCTGTGCCCTTGAAATACGCTCTGGTTCATGAGTGGCTGACACCGAAAGCCACCGGCGGTTCAGAACTAGTTGTACGGGAAATTCTGAATCACGTTGATGCTGATTTATATGCCCTCATTGACTTTGAATCCAGTAATCCCGAAAGTTATTTGTACAAACGTCAGGTTGGTACGACATTTCTCCAACACTTTCCCTTTGCCCGTAACGGTGTGCAACAGTATTTGCCTCTTTGGCCGTTGGCGATTGAACAACTTGATTTGCGACAATATGACGTAATTCTGTCTTCATCCCATGCTGTCGCCAAAGGAATCTTGACTAGTCCCGATCAGTTGCATATTTGCTACTGCCATAGCCCTATGCGATATGCCTGGGACTTGACTTTTGATTATCTGAGCCACAACAAAATGGGAAGTGGTGCAGCTGGCTGGGTAACGCGGTATTTATTGCATCGTTTGCGTCATTGGGATGTCCTCAGTGCAAATCGTGTTGATTACTTTATTGCCAATTCACAGCATATAGCTCGCCGCATTTGGCGCTGCTATCGGCGTGAAGCTACAGTGATTTATCCGCCTGTGAATATCGAAGCTTTCCCTTTTTTTCCTCAGAAGGAGGATTTTTACCTGACAGTTTCCAGGTTAGAGAGTTATAAACAAGTATCTTTAATTGTCAAAGCTTTTAATCAATTGCAACGACCATTAGCGATCATTGGTACAGGTTCCGAAATGAAAAAAATTCGCGAGATAGCCAACTCTAACATCCAAATACTGGGATGGCAGCCCGATGATGTGGTAAAAAAATATATGGCTAGAGCTAAGGCATTTGTGTATGCAGCTTGTGAAGATTTTGGCATTGCCTTAGTGGAGGCACAAGCTTGTGGTACTCCGGTGATTGCCTATGGTGCGGGAGGTGCTTTAGAAACAGTGCGAGACATACGCTCTTGCGGGGATACAGGCACGGGCCTATTCTTCCAGATGCAAACAGAAGCAGCTTTGGTAGAAGCAGTAGAAAAATTTGAAATGTATCAAGATTTGTTTAATCCTGAGTATGTGCGATCGCACGCCGCTCAGTTTTCACCGCAAATCTTCGCACAGCGTTATCTAGAATTTTTAAATAAGTGCAAAGAAAAAAGACCATCTCTCCCAGGAAGGTCTGGATTTTTGTAATTGTTTTGTAGGCTTTTGGCAATTTCCCCCCAGAAGCACCTCCTTTTAGCTTTAAGATTGGGACTATGTGTGGTGTGGATTATTAAGGAGTATGATGACTGCCCAGAGCTCACTCCTCTCCGGCAAGCGAGGCCTACGGCAAGACGCTAGAGCGTCTACACGTACTTACTTAAAACGTGGTCAAAAAACAAAGATGCCCAAGGTCAAACCCAAAAGTTTGTCTTTTCAGGGTTTAAACGGAGAGTTTGCCAAACGACTGTTCGATATAGCGTTTTCGCTGTTGGTATTGATTTTGTTCTTCCCCGTCTACTTAATCTTGGCCTTGCTGATTGCTTTAAGCTCAGAAGGCCCAATTTTTTATATTCAAGAACGGGTTGGTAAAAACTACAAACCCTTTAACTGTATTAAATTCCGAACAATGGTGAGCAATGCGGACGAAGTCCTAGTGCAAATGATGGAAACATCGCCCCAATTGCGGCAAGAATTTGAGAATAGTTTCAAGCTTAAACAAGACCCCCGCATTACAAAAATTGGTCGATTTTTGCGAATTACTAGCTTGGACGAATTTCCCCAGTTCTGGAACGTTTTAAAAGGGGACATGAGTGTTGTTGGCCCGCGACCTTTAGTAGCGGAAGAACTACCAAAGTATGGCGATCACATCGATCAGATATTAACAATTCGACCAGGTATCACTGGATTATGGCAAGTTTCTGGGCGTAACGACATTCCCTATCCTCGGCGAGTCCAAATAGACCTGCATTATGTCAAATTTAGGAATTTTTGGCTCGATTTATGGATAATGTTGAAAACGATTGATGTGGTTATTATCCCCAAAAATAACGGAGCGTACTGAAAAAAACTTAACTATTATCTACGGGGCATAAACTGCCCCCTGTACTGCTTCCTTGGAAGTGAAAATACTTTATGCCTGTAGCTTTCGACCGATTGTCAGAGAGCCAATTATTTTTGTCAAAATGCACTAGTACAACGCGGCATAAGTTTGCAGACCATTTAAAATGGGCAAGAAGTTGCTGCTATGTAAATGTTCTTTACTTCATCCTTTAGCTTTTATATTTTAGCCTTCTCATACTAGAGACACATTCTCCAGTAAGTACTTAATTGAGAGCAACCTCAGAACATCAACGCTATTTACTACCAAGCAGTTGAAACAATACAGACTTGTTCTGAAAATTTGATTTTGGTTTTTCACAATATATATATGATTTTAAGTTGATTCAGTCTTAACAAAAACCAAGACTGTATGAAGTTTTGACTAAGATTAAAAAATTTATACCAAATTCCTTAATCATCTCAAGTTAAGCTATTTAGGGTTGACTTGTTTAATTACATTTTATTAAGTATATTTGTTTACGGAAAAGTTCTGTATCAATCGATTAAGACCCGTAGGTTTCCCATTAGGCAATTTAGCGATGAGCTGCTAGGTTGTATCAATTAAACTGCAAATATTTCATCAAAGACAACAAGGGATAATTGAGCATGACGCAAAACAAGCGCGCGTTGATTACTGGTATTACCGGTCAAGATGGTTCATACCTGAGTGAGTTTTTGCTAGAGCAGGGTTATGAAGTTCATGGCATTATTCGCCGGACTTCTACCTTCAATACAGACCGCATCGATCACATTTACGAAGATCCTCATAAAGAAGGAGTGCGGTTGTTTCTTCACTACGGTGACCTGACGGATGGTACAACGCTGCGACGCATTTTGGAAGAAGTCCAACCAACAGAAATTTACAACCTCGGCGCTCAATCCCATGTAAGAGTAAGCTTTGATTCGCCAGAATACACGGTCGATGCAGTTGGAATGGGAACGCTGCGATTACTAGAAGCAATCCGCGACTACCAGCAGCGCACTGGCATTGAGGTGCGTTTTTACCAAGCTGGTTCTTCAGAAATGTATGGTTTAGTACAGGCAGTGCCCCAAAGCGAGACAACGCCGTTTTATCCCCGCAGTCCCTATGCTTGTGCTAAAGTCTACGCCCATTGGCAAACAGTAAATTACCGCGAGTCTTACAATTTATTTGCTTGCAATGGCATACTTTTTAACCACGAATCACCACGCCGTGGTGAAACCTTTGTAACCCGCAAAATTACTAGGGCAGTCGCTCGCATTGTGGCAGGAAAGCAGAAAAAGATTTACATGGGCAATCTTGATGCCAAACGAGATTGGGGCTACGCCAAGGATTATGTTCGGGCAATGTGGCTGATGTTACAGCAAGACCAGCCAGACGATTATGTGATTGCTACTGGCGAAACCCACTCAGTGCGGGAATTTTTGGAACTGGCATTTGGCTACGTGAATCTCAATTGGCAAGATTATATAGAGTTTGACGATCGCTATCTGCGCCCTGCGGAAGTAGACTTGTTAATTGGCGATCCTACCAAAGCAAAACAGAAGTTGGGCTGGACACCTTCAGTAACCTTTGAAGGACTAGTTGCTTTGATGGTAGAAGCAGATTTACAAGCATTGGGTCAAACTTCGCCCAATGGAAATGGTTCGTCCATTCCTCACGACATTGCTACTATTCGTCAAGAACTGGGCGCTCTCCACTTCTGATTTACACCGCACAGGAGAAAAATATGACCGCCTTAGAACTAAGAAATAAACGGATTCTCGTCACTGGTGGGTCGGGTTTCCTGGGTCGTCAGGTGATAGATCAACTGAGTAAGGCTGGTGCCGATCGCGCAAAGATTACAGTACCGCGATCGCGCGACCACGATCTGCGTGTTTGGGAAAATTGCCAACGCGCAGTCGATCAACAAGACATTATTATCCACCTAGCAGCTCACGTCGGTGGTATCGGTCTTAACCGCGAAAAACCGGCGGAATTATTCTACGATAACTTGATCATGGGAACCCAGCTAATCCATGCTGCCCATCAAGCTGGAGTAGAAAAATTCGTCTGTGTCGGTACTATCTGCGCTTATCCTAAATTTACCCCAGTGCCATTCAAAGAAGATGACCTTTGGAATGGCTATCCAGAGGAAACTAACGCTCCCTACGGAGTTGCAAAAAAAGCGCTTTTAGTCCAACTCCAATCCTACCGTCAGCAGTACGGCTTTAATGGCATTTACCTACTGCCAGTAAATTTATATGGTCCAGAAGATAACTTTGACCCCAGAAGTTCCCATGTAATACCGGCGTTAATTCGCAAAGTTCACGAAGCCCAAGTTCAAGGAGAAAAGAAACTTCCTGTTTGGGGTGATGGGAGTCCTACTCGCGAGTTTCTTTATTCAGAAGATGCGGCGCGAGGGATTGTGATGGGAACTCAATTTTACAACGAATCCGAACCAGTTAACTTGGGAACGGGTTATGAAATCTCCATCCGCGATTTAATTACTCTCATCTGCGAACTGATGGAGTTTGATGGTGAAATTGTTTGGGAAACTGACAAGCCCAATGGTCAACCTCGTAGGTGTTTGGATACTGAAAGAGCCAAGCAAGCCTTTAATTTCACTGCTCAGGTGAGCTTCCAAGAAGGGCTAAAAAATACGATTGAGTGGTGGCGTAAAAACGCTGCATAGTCTTAGTAGGGTGGGCAATGCTCACCCTTCCTTTTTAATTATCAAAATGAAATCTAATCAACGTTGGGTTTTGACATTTTGGGTTTACCTCGGAATTTTGATATCTATTTCTCTGGCAGCATATTTAAAAGTTATACCATCTGAAATATCAAAATTTCCGTATTACGACACAATTTTACATTTTCTCTTACTCGGAATCGCTGCTTACTTGAGCCATCTAGCTTTAAATAAACGTAAAATTAAATTCTTAAATATTTCTCTGCCACTTGCACCATTAATTGTGATATTTTTTTGCGTAATTGATGAAATAATTCAACTCTTTGTACCCTATCGGAGCTTTGATTTAGTTGACTTAGCCGCTGACCTTTGCGGTATTGTCTTATTTACATGGTTAGCAGAAAGACAAGGTCAGAAAGCAGGGGAGCAGGAGAGCAGAGGAAGATAAAACTACTGACTACTGTACAGACGCGATTAATCGTGTCTCTAGTAATGACAGAAATTGTGGAAATTGTGGAAAACATAATACAGGTCTGTTGAAAGTACAGTTTAGCAGGTTACGATCTGTGGAAAACTTGTGGAAAACCCCTCTATTTTTTCCACAGGGTAATTATACTTAATGAAGTTTTCCACAAAAAATCATGATTTTTCCACAGACGAATTTAAATTTAATCAGTTTTTATACTTTACTTAATATCGTCATTTAGCTGTTAAATAACCCTATTATTGCTAGTTATGAAAAACCACAAATTATTTTCCAGATGACTTTTGAGAGCGGCTAGTCATGTTGATGCGATCGCCCAGTTGACGTAGGGTTTGCGCTAAATTGCGATCGCTTTCCTTTAGTTGAGTAATTTTCTCATAACTGTAGATCACCGTTGTATGATCTTTACCTCCAAACTCTTCACCAATTCTCGGCAAACTCAGATCGGTGTGTTGGCGCATTAAATACATACCTATTTGACGTGCCCAGCTAATTTCTCGTCGCCGTGAGTTACTTTTGAGGTCTTCAATTGAGACATTAAAAGCATCAGCAATAACCGTTAAAATTGCCTCTGATGTAGCTTCTACTTTCTCGCTGGGTGTCTCTAAAACTGGTGTAATATTTTCTACCGTCATGGGTAAACCCCAAATAGAAATATAGGCCACTGCCCGAATTAAAGCTCCTTCTAATTCGCGAATATTAGAAGTAAAGTGAGAAGCAATATATTCAATCACATCTCGGGGAAGGCGGATATTTTCGTATTCAGCTTTTTTCTGGAGAATTGCCATCCTCGTTTCTAAATCTGGAGTTTGAATATCAGCAATCAAACCCATAGAAAACCGGGAACACAAACGTTCTTGTAAACTAGGGATTTGATTAGGAGGACGGTCAGAAGCAATTACAACTTGCTTGCCAGCTTCATGTAAAGTATTAAAAGTATGAAAAAATTCTTCTTGAGTGTATTCCTTACCCTCAATAAACTGAATATCATCTACTAGCAACACATCAGCAGCTCGGTAATGCTCTCGGAAATTTTGCATACTATCATTGCGAATTGCTGTAATTAAATCGTTAGTAAATTGCTCTGTAGAAACATAAAATATTTTGGAATCGGGATAAATTTCCCAGCGATAATGACCAATAGCCTGCATGAGGTGAGTTTTTCCCAAGCCGACACCACCGCATAAAAATAAAGGGTTAAACTCCTTGCCTGGAGATTCAGCAACAGCCAAAGACGCTGCATGAGCCATACGATTGTTGGCTCCAACTACAAAGCGAGAAAATACATATTTCGAGTTTAATTCAGTAGTTGCCTGTCGTTTTCTAGGAACACTTTCAGAGACAATGCTTTGGTTTGGAGATTCCCAAGAAACTTCTCTATCACCCAGATGAGTAACTTCATCACCTTGAGCAACGGTAATATAAATTTCTACGGGGTGACCTAGGATATCTTCTACTACATGAGCAATGGTGTTGATGTAATATTTTTGTAACCAATTACGAGCAAAAGGATTAGGAGTAATTATTACCAAGCAATTGTTTTCTAACCGCTCCGCACTAGCAGTTTTAATCCAAGTTTCAAAGGTGGGGCGAGATAATTCTAGTTGTAAGCGCTCTAGCACCTGACTCCAAAGACTGTCAATGGGAGTTGCCATCATTTACCACCTTTGCTGCTAATCGTCACAATAGAAGATGTAAGCAAGCACCAATTTAGCATTCAACAAGCCCTAGACCTGAGACAAACTTTTGAGTTGTAATCATTCTGAGACAAACCCGGTAGGCAATATCCTACCACCCACTGACCAGCACGGAGAAGCAAAGACACATGAAGATAACAGAGCATGACTTAGAAGTCCAGGATATTGATACACAAGGTTTACCCCCAAGGAGGGGATCGACCGGTATTATATTGATGCTATTGAGTGGGATAGCAGTGGTGTTCTTGGAAGGCTGCTCCCTTCTATCTGCCAAAACTTTTGAAACTCGAACAAATGAATCCCAGTCTCAAGTTTCAGACCAACAAGCAAATAACACCAATCCGGCAATAGTCCCCCCAGCGATTTTCTCATCGTCTGGAGATCCTAACTTTGTAGTCAAAGTGGTGCAACAGGTGGGAGGTGCAGTAGTTCGGATTGATTCTTCCAGAACGGTGACTTCTCGAATACCGGATGAATTTAACGATCCATTTTTGCGACGATTTTTTGGGGACGTGCCATCACAGCCTAGACAGCGGGTTGAGCAGGGTAGCGGCTCTGGATTTATTATTAATTCCTCAGGTCAAATTGTGACTAATTCCCATGTAGTGGACGGTGCCGACACTGTAACCGTAACCCTGAAGGATGGCAGGACTTTTGATGGCAAAGTGCTGGGCGAAGATCCGGTAACGGATGTGGCTTTAATCAAAATTGATGCCAATAACTTGCCAACCCTGTCTGTGGGAAACTCCGAGGTGTTACAACCAGGAGAGGCAGTAATTGCGATTGGCAATCCTTTAGGTTTAAACAACACAGTTACTTCTGGGATTATTAGTGCCACAGGTCGCTCTGGTAGTGATATCGGTGCTAGTGACAAGAGAGTTGACTATGTGCAAACTGATGCTGCAATTAATCCTGGTAACTCTGGCGGGCCGTTGCTGAATGCCCGCGGTCAAGTAATTGGCATGAACACAGCCATTATCCGAGGCGCTCAAGGTTTAGGATTTGCCATTCCCATCAACACCGTGCAAAGAATTGCTCAGGAATTAATTACTAAAGGTAAAGTCGAGCATCCTTATTTAGGTATTCAGATGGTGACATTGACACCAGAAATTAAAGAAAGAATACAGGAGAGAGCAGGCGATCGCATCAATCTCACAACAGATAAAGGCGTTTTGTTAGTTAATGTCGTCCCCCGTTCTCCAGCAGCTGTTGCTGGGCTACGAGCCGGCGATGTGGTTCAACGCATTAATAATCAATCTGTAACTAAAATTGAAGAAGTACAAAAGCTTGTGGAAACTAGCAAAATTGGTAGCCCTTTACAAATACAAGTAGAACGCAATGGGAAAACAACAGAAATAGCAGTCAGTCCTGCACCTTTGCCAGTGCGGCGAGAAAGCTGAAGGTAGGGGCAGAGGGACAGAGGAGCAGAGAGAGAAAAATTACAACTGATAACTGACTAAAGGAGTTTACTGATGACTGAATCGTCACCAATCATTCAATTAGGCAATCCTATACTGCGCCAAAAAGCTACTTGGGTTGACAATATTCACGATGAAAGTGTTCAACAACTAATTGATGACTTAATAGCCACCGTTGCTAAAGCTAATGGCGTGGGAATTGCTGCACCTCAAATAGCAGAACAAAAACGTTTATTTATTATGGCCTCTCGTCCTAATTCTAGATATCCTAACGCCCCGGAAATGGAACCTACTGCCACGATCAATCCTAGGATAGTTGCTCACTCAACTGAAGTTGTAAAGGGTTGGGAAGGTTGTTTGAGCATTCCTGGTATTAGAGGATTAGTTCCTAGATATCAAGCAATTAAAGTTGAATACACCGATCGCAATGGCAAGTTACAAAAACAAGAATTTACTGATTTTGTCGCCCGTATATTTCAGCATGAGTACGACCATCTTGATGGTATTGTCTTTGTAGACCGCCTGGAGAACACTCTCGACATGATTACTGAGCAAGAATACCAAAACCGAGTAGTTAACAAGACTTAATTCAATATAGTTCTTAAGAATGAGACCGGACACCGAAGCTTAAGGTATATTTAACCTATTGTTAACCTTGTTTTTGGTGCAACTATCGGTTAAATGACACAAATTATCAGTAGTTGCGTGTTAAGTCCGCAGTCAAAAATGTCTCCTGACTTAATCTCTGCTCAGCGTCAAAGCGATGAAGTCAAAGTGAATAGAAATAGCACCGAGGCTGTTGCATCAAACGTGCAACTGTCTACTGGTGGAGTGCAAATCGTACATGCAACAAATAGGCGCATACGCATCCGTGCTACTGACGGTAGTCTTAACACAAAATTAGAAACGATAGCCCAAAATTTGCGGCAGCACCAAGGAGTGAAAGAAGCTTCGGCTAACCAGCAAACAGGCAGTTTGGTGGTTACCTTTGATGAAAATTTGGTGACATTGCCGCAGATGTTGAAGATACTTCGACAATTTGATATTCAACAGTCAGATTCACCTGATTCACTCAGCAATATAGATCCTTTTGCAGCGTGGAAATCTCTTGATTTTTGGAAAGAACAGTCCATTTCCTTCATCCCGTTGATGACAGGGTTGGCGGTGACAGGAGGGCTGGGAATCAGCGGTTTGGCAGCGATTCCAGTCTATATGATTACCTCAGATGCAACTCGTCGAGCGATCGACTACCTAGGGCCGCAATTTTCGACATCAGAAAGCAGCAAGAATTCAGATCCTGTTGCGACAACAAAATTGTCTCAACCTTCCTTATCAACCAGCGATCGCCAAGTAGAACCTCCAGCACAAAATAATAAAGATGGGGACACAGCAGTCGTTTACAGAGTTGTCCATGCAATTGCGGGAAGGATTAGGTTTCATCTGCCTCAACTCGCCCAAGATCGTGCCTATGCACGGCGACTTGAGAGGTTGCTCAAAACAGATCCCCAAGTTATCAATGTGCGTTTGAATAGCGATGCAGCATCAATCGCGATCGTATATCAGCCTCATAATGTGCCTTTAACTCATTGGGTGAGTCTGATGGAATTAGCGTTGGAGACGAACCCACCCACACATCCCATCCAGGCGATAAATGAGCAACTGCCTCTAGAACCAGTAAATCAGCCTGATGAAGCTAGAGCTTTGGAATCAGTAAATCAGCCTGATGAAGCTATAGAGCCAACAACATTTGACAATACAACCTTAGATGTATCCAGGTTATGGGCTGATATGAAATCTTCAGGACTGTCTTTTTCCTTAGCCTATTTGGCGAAATTTCCGTTATAGACAGTTCCCCGATTTGGGAACACTGGAGGACAAAGATGGATGGTTCCATATCTTCATCAACATTGCACTCAGAACAAACTTCGACAACAGCGGCACAGACAAATCACGTCTGCAAGCAGACTGTCAAGGTAGTTATCAAGTTCGTTTATAGAATCGCTCATGCATTTCCTGGATTAGGATTTTCCTTAGCTCGAATGAGTGAAGATCCCAAATCCCAGCAACGCCTTCTCAAATTGCTTCAAGAAGAACGTTGGGCGATCGCTACGCAAGTTAACCCTGATGCAGGAGCTATTATCGTTACCTGCAAACCAGAGGTGATGTCAGAACAGATGCGAGCTTTACTAAAACAGTTGGCTACTGTATTGAATTCTGCTGGCGAAGCAGAAGTAGCTATCGAAAAGCCAACTACAGCACCAGTTATTTCAGACTCAGAGTTTCAGTCTGTTACTCATCCTCAAATAACCGAGCAACCGGCAAAAGTGGACTATAGCATTGTTCATGCAATTCCCGGACGAGTGCGATTTCATATCCCTCAAATTGCCTCAGATCCTAAATATGTCCAACGGCTAGAGACTTTACTCAAAGCAGATCCAGCAGTGAGGAGTGAACGAGTCAATAAGGATGCAGCATCAATTGCGATCGCCTATGAAACTGAAATGCTTCGGGATGCCAAAAAGCGAGTGCAAAGCGTTTTTGCAGGAATAGTGTCCCATCTAGTCAGTCTAATTCAGTCCGCCGCGATCGCCGCAGAGTAAGCGGGGGAGCAGGGGAAGCTGGGAGAACAGGGGGAGATGAGGAAGAAATAATAACTAATTCTACTTTTTACCTTCTGCCTTCTGCCCTCTGCCTTCTGCCTTCTGCCTTCTGCCTCCTAACTCAGCACTTAGTAAGTGAATAACCAACAAACTTATAAATCTGTATGAGAGTGAAGGAATGGCAAAAGTTACTGTTCCACTAGCATCGCCTCCACCAGTTCAAATATTGCAAAAGACTGTAGGAGAGAAGAATGAAGAAGTTTGTCTAGCTCCAAAATTTGAGAAAACTTTGCAGGAACAAAATGGCAAAGTTTCTTCAGGAGAGAAAAATGGACACTCTTCTCAAGTTACTAAATCCTACAGTATTGTCCATGCTATTCAAGGAAGGGTGCGGTTGCGCGTGCCTCGGTTACGCCACGATCGAGACTATACTCAGCGTCTGCAAGCTTTACTGGAAGACGATCCCCTCATCACGAGCATTCGGATTAAGCCTGCGGCAGCGTCGCTAGTTGTAACTTATAAATCTAGTGCAGTTGCTGATGCCAAGATGCAATCGCGTTTGAACTGTCTGATTGTGACTGCTGGTGATGTAGAAATAGTGCCAAGAGTTGCCGCTAACCAGTCATTAGTTGTTCCCACAACTGATACGGAGAATTCCTGGCCTGGTTTGCAACTTTCGGCTGTTGCTACTGTTTTAGCTGTGCTTGGAGGGCCTTTTGGATTGCCCATTCCACCAATGATGGTGGCGGGAACCATCGTCCTAGCGACTTGGCCAGTTTTTCAAAGAGCGCTAGCAGGGATTGCAACGCAGCGAAAACTGAATATAGACTTTTTGGATTTTATGGCGATCGCAATTACCACAGTCCAAGGTCAGTTTCTTACACCATCGCTGATGTTGAGTTTAATTGAAATTGGTGAGAACATCCGCGATCGCACTGCTCGTTCTTCGCAATTACAAACTCTGGATCTACTCAATTCTTTAGGACAATTTGTCTGGGTTGAGCGCGATGGAGAGAAGCAACAGATTCCCATCCAAGATGTACGGCGCGGCGACACAGTAATTGTCTATCCTGGCGAACAAGTCCCTGTGGATGGCTCTATCTTGCGGGGGAAAGCACTGTTGGACGAGCAGAAACTTACTGGTGAGTCCATGCCAATTTTAAAAAAGCAGGGACAGCCTGTTTTTGCCTCAACTTTGGTACGGGAAGGACGAATTTATATTTTGACAGAGCGGGTAGGTAATGACACCCGTGCCGGACAGAGCATCAAGTTAATGCAAGAAGCTCCTGTCCATGATACCCGCATGGAAAACCATGCCACCAAAATTGCTGAAAGAGCCGTTGTGCCAACTTTGTTACTAGGAGGAATAGTATTTGCCGCAACTCGCAACCCAGCCAGGGTAGCTAGTGTCCTGACTCTCGACTTATGCACAGGTATTCGGGTGTCCATTCCGACAACAGTTTTGGCAACACTGACTTATGCAGCACGGCACGGCATTCTCATACGTAGCGGCAGGGCGTTAGAACAACTAGCAGAAGTTGATACCATTGTTTTTGATAAAACAGGCACCCTGACGAAAGGGGAAGTAGCTGTCATTGGAGTTGAGAGTCTCAATCCCTCCGTGTCCAGCTTGCGAGTCTTAGCCTTAGCCGCGGCCGCTGAACAGCGGTTGACACATCCAGTAGCCGAGGCAGTGATCCGCCACGCCGAAGCAGAGCAAGTGACAATTCCCAACCGTAGTAAGTGGAACTATCAACTGGGTTTAGGCGTGCAAGCAGAAATTGAAGGCGAGACTGTTTCTGTAGGCAGCGATCGCTTTTTGCGCCAGCAAGGCATTGATATGGAACCGCTCAATGGACACCACCAATGGTCGGCCTCCGCGATTTATGTAGCTAGCAACGGTCAACTTCAAGGTAAAATCAGATATAGTGATATTCTGCGGCAAGAAAGCCGAGAAGTCATTACCCAACTGCTGACAGTCGAAGGTGTAGAAGTTCATATGCTCACCGGAGACAACAGGCGCACAGCTCGTGCTGTGGCTGCTGAGTTGGGCATTCCACCGATGCATACTCACGCAGAAGCTTTTCCAGAACAAAAAGCAGCAGTTGTCCGAGAACTGCACGAACAAGGCAAGACAGTTGCATTTGTTGGTGATGGGATCAATGATTCGCCAGCTTTAGCCTACGCTGATGTTTCAGTATCCTTTGCCAACGGTTCTGAGATTGCCCGCGAGACAGCAGACTTAGTGTTAATGCAGAATGATTTGCACGGCTTATTAGAGGCAATTGCGATCGCACGCCAAGCTAAGCAACTGATTCAGCAAAACACTGGTATTGTTGTTGTTCCTAATTTGGGAGCATTAGTAATAGCCGTTTTATTCGGTCTGAATCCATTGGGAGCGACGGTAGTTAACAATGGTTCAACTATCGTTGCCGGAGTCAATGGTTTGCGCCCAATCCTCAAACATTCACCACAAAAAACTCTACCATCGGCAAGATGAAATTGCCATCTTGGGTAAATTACGGTAAAAAGCTTTCACACAACTTTCTAATTCATTGGAGGAAAATTAACTATGGCACCCAAAATTACTGATTTTGTTGAAGACGCTGGCGCTCCTGGAATTATAGCTGGTATTGGAGCAGTATTGCTAGCACCGGTCATCCTTCCCATTGTTGCAGGAATTGGTAAACCGATAGCTAAATCAATCATCAAAGGTGGAATTGTCGCCTACGAAAAAAGTAGAGGAGCCTTTGCAGAACTGGGTGAAACCTGGGAAGACATTGTCGCCGAAGCCAAGGCTGAACTCGCAGAGTCCAAAGAAACCCCAGTATTTGAATCTGCTAACAGTCCTGCTGACAACACGATAGAAGGATGAAGGATGTAGACGCGTAACGGTGAGAGAGTCGCAGTCTTGGGGTCTCCCCCTTCGGATGACGCTCCTTCTCCCAAGGAGAGCCACTGCGATCTGCAAGCAGATTCATCCATAGAGAACATAAAAGTAAAGCATCTTTTTTCCAACCCCCGGATTTATCTGTGGGGTTACTTTATCCTTTAGAGAAGGGCGGTTGTGTGATGACAAATAGTCATGGTAATCTCACCAAAATGCCTGAAGTTATGGAACAGGCAAGCTTAAATAAGCCATCCAAAGCCATACTTACAAGAGTTATCAGCGATACTCCAGGGAGATTACGCTTGAGAGTTGCTCGAGCCCATCGTCAACCAGGGGAAATGCAACGCATTACTCATGCATTAGTAGCACAACCCAACGTCAGTCAAGTGCGAACTAATATTAGTCACGGTAGTATTGTCATCAACCACGATGGTAAAGATGAGAGTTTGAAAAATGTGATATCCACACTAGTGGATTTAGGAATTATTTTCGGCAATATTACTGAGGGTAACTCTGAGGCAGCGGTGGATATCTCAGTTGCAGTTATAGACTTAAATAAACGAGTCGAACAAGCAACCAATGGAGTGGTCGATTTGCGCTTTCTTTTCCCTTTAGGACTTAGTTTCCTTGCTACTCGGCAACTGTTGGCTAAGGGTTTACAATTTGAAAATATTCCCTGGTACGTGTTGGCATGGTATGCCTTTGATAGTTTTATTAAGTTGCACGGTATGAACCAATTAAACTCCAACAGGGAGTGATATAATAGCATTTCTCAAGAACAGTCAAAAAATATTCACTAAGGTGAAACTGTATTAGAGGCAGCTAAACAAGAAGCACGATTGTGGTTGCAGATTGCAATCGATCGCCTTGCTTCAAGATATAAGCATCCTCAAAGTCAGTACTTTGTTTAACTACAAAGGAAAAGGATAGCGATCGAAATGCCAAAATAATTTGTACATACCCTAGAGGAGGAAGCTGTGGCAACATAGTCGCAGAAGCTTTATCACCAAACTGGGTCGATAGAGATTTCCGTTAATTTTATGAATTTGTACATGTAACTAAATTAACATCATGAGTAAAAAATGGGCAGTTAAGCGAATCACTTTAAATTTGGCAACAAAAGAAGCCGAGAAGCTGGAACAGTATTGCGAACAAACTGGTAGGCCAGCTACAGATGTAATTCGAGAACTCATCCGAGCATTGTCAGTAAATTAATCTGGGTAGTATTAGAACTTGGCTTATTTTTGTTACTAATCATTCAGTGATTGTTCTCTATTAATCTTTAACCAAATTTTTGGTTATTATATTCACTTATATTTTTTGTGCAGTGACGTAACTTAGATTACTTCCATTTGGAAAGTACATTTGCACTAAATATTTTCCAATGCTGACATTCTGGAGTTTTGCGATCGCAATTTGAAAAATGATTGCGGCAGATGGATTTACGCAAAGCTAGACATACCAAAGCGATTCCCAATTATCCCAGTTCCTACCCTACAATACTCCTTCAGAGAACTCTTCGGCAAAGCCTTTCTCGTACCCCGCAGGGGTACGGCAACGCCAAGGGCGAACAAGTCAGCGTTCGCCCTTGGCGTTGCCGTAGAGGCAAAGCGGCTTGCCGCAGGCTAGGGTAAGAATTGGTGTCCTAGACTGCGATCGCCTCACCGCGACGCTAATAAGTTAAGGTAATTCCTTGAATTAGTTCTCGAATTACATCCTTAGCAACTTTACCCGTTTGGTTACAATAATTATCAAGTCTTTTGGCTTCATCTAATGCTAGCTCTACAGTTATTTGCTCGCCTGCTTTATCTAACTCTAGTTCTATAGTAATTTGTTTGACTGTCTCTTTTTTACTCGGTGATGGAAAACTGGGAAATTTATACACTGCGACCTCGTGGATACTTCATAATTTTGTATCAAGATTAATAATGTTCCTCATCCTGAATCGTCTTTGCCAGTGAAAATCTAGATTTTAAGATTGAATTTAAGCTTTTTAAGCTAGCTGTATAAAAATAAGCCTTATATCGTCTTTGTCAGCATGAAATACAGTTGAAAGAATAGGAAAAATAAAGCTTTATTTTTTTCTTTTACAGTTGAAAATTAGGAAAAAATTATTGGATGAATGCTATACCTAAGTATTATTTTTATAGTTGTTAAATATCATACAAAACTTTTTGCAGTAAAGATCTGATTTTTAGCTTTATTATGTCGATAATCAGAACGTTTTAGTTTAGGCTCGATAATTTTGAAAGTATTAAATATTACGTTATTTGTAATATAGGTTATTCAATCTTCAAAATAAATTTTACATTCATCTTTAAGTTCAAGCCTAACTTACTGATTTTCTTTTGCTTGAGTTCTAAAAAATGACTACAAAATATAACACTGATTTAGTAATAATATGCAATAACTATTAATACAGTGGGTATGAAATAATTACTCAGTTGAAATAAGGCTAAAAAGCTGATTTTACCAGCAATATTTCTCTAGCTTTCGGCATGGCCGCTTTCTATCAGTAGTTATTTAAATAACCATATTAGTAGTATTGGAGATTTTGTATATCACTTCAACGTATCATTATCTGTTGAAAAATCATAAAAAATTTAGTACTAAACTAGCTTCATCAATAGTTATTTACTTTGTTGTTAGTAGTCACGCTCATGTTACAATTCTCGCAATGTAAAAATTTAGTTAAATGTGCGATCTCAATCACCTAAATTGAACACTGAGTAAAAGGCTCTAAAGTCGAATACATTACAAACTGGGATTCATTCAAGATTGATCTCATAGCAAACCATCTGCACCTAATTTTTAAAAGCAGAGTGGTTTTAAAGATGATGACAGTACGTGAGTACAAAAGAAACCATGAATACTGATTTTTCAGTAGTCGATACTGCTAACAATGCTTGGATGCATCAACCTAATTCTGTGCAAAACAACGATCTCTTTTCCCAAAAAGCGATTTATGCCACAAGCTTAATTAAAATTCAGAAGTTTTTAGATCGGGCAATAGTATATGCTTGGTACACAGTTAAGTCAGAGCGCAGACCACCAACTTTGACCCCTATACGTTGGGTATGGCGGCTTGCAGGTGCGTATCATTCAAGTCGCTACACTTCACCGCTGATGGAAAAAGCATCTCACCGCTTTGCTGCATTGGGTCATTGGAATTTAGCACAGTGGGCTGCACAGAAAGCTAGAGAAGAGACAGACCATGACCTACTCGCTCTACTTGATATTCAGTCTATGGGATATGATGCTGAGGCTGTAGTGCAAGCACTTGCTCCATCCACTATTGAAGATTATGTCAATTACTTTACTAAAATAGTGGAGATGACTAATCCTATTGATTGTATTGGCCTTTGTTATGCGAGCGAACGTCTAGGAACGTTTGTAGGTGAGGAATACATCCGAAAAGTGGAGGCTTTGTTACCCCCAGGAACCAAAGCCACACGTTGGTTGCGCGTACATAGCAATATTGGATCGGAAGTGAAGCATGTACAGGATATAGTTGAGATTGTTGCACAGCTTACCCCGCAGGAGTGTAACCTTGTAGCGAGAGCCTGTTATGAGACTGCACTTTTACGCTTTATGCCACCAAAGGAAGAGTACATATCAGACGATGAACTACAAGATATCTTGAAACCACTAAAAGTATCTACATGTCTGCAAGCTAAATCTGCGTTTTCATAGTCAAGCTAACAAATTAATTACTTGAGATAGCTGATTTCAACTATCGCACAATCATAATCTTACTCAAACAACTTTTAGGAGAATAAAGTAATGATCGCAGTAACTGACATTATTGAGCAAAATTCTTTAAGACAAGAGCTTACCAACAGGTTGCTCAAAACTAGTTTTGATATCTTTGAGACTAATTTTGATGTATTGGATGAAACTGAAATTGATTATTTAGAAACTATCATGACTACTGAATTTAAGCAAGGAATGCCTAACGACACTGAAATTGCTTTTTTTTAAATTCAGCTTATCTGTCAATGTTAATTTCTTAAACTTGAAACTCTTGATATTTAATGATTATGTAAGCTTTGTAAGCATATACTCTAAATCAGTTTCAAAGCAATTTAATACTCAATAAGTCAACAGCTAGACAGTTGGTAATTAGCATTGACCAAGTAGAATAAATGTACTATTAGTTGGTCTAATAATTCAGAAAAAATTTGCCGTAGGCTAATTTATTAAATAGTAAAATATCAACTAGTTTGATACTTGAGTTTGGACTAATTGGCATTTAGCAGCAATGAATAGAAGGCAAGAGAAAGTTACTCAACTTCTTTTAGAGGCTGAGTTAAGTTGAATAGTTGAAAAAGAAGTAGAAACTAAGCAGCAGTTAGGTCAGCGTTCTTAA
>NZ_JAVRBR020000150.1:0-48413 GCF_034531165.2 Dendronalium sp. ChiSLP03b
ACTTCACCAATGTAGTAACCATAGAAGCCCAGAACCACGCTCAATAGCAGGCTTAAAAGCACTATTGTTAATTCGGTTAAAGCTTTCAGGGTACTTTTCATGATACAAGTTTCTCTACATCAGTAACGGGTGGCGAGCGCCGCCAGTGGGGCGCTCTTAACTTGCACATTTTAGAACTGTTATGTAGTAAGGCTTTGAGAAGCATCATAAAAATGTGCTTGTTTCATATTTTGCTAGTGCGTTGCTGCCCTAGTTAGAGGCTCAAATCTAGCTAGCCTGTCTTGTTCAGTATTATTGACTTTTGATTTTGGCATACAAACACACCCCACACTATTCGCGATAGTAACTCGCGAATTATTTTCCCTCTCTCTTATATTTTTTCCAAATTGGGATGTTCCCTCTGAAAAGGCGTTACTTATAAATCAAGTTCTCTGAGACTGCTTTTTGCATTTTATTAATTCTCGTACTGCTAGTAGAGTACTAAAAGCTAGAGAACCAAATACTGTTACAGGTTCAGGCACTGTTTTACTTTTAAACACTTCATGTGTGCTGAAACTGATATTGTTAAAGCTAGCATTTAGGCATACGTTCACATTAGAAGGTAAGCCATTAACTTTAACTGTTTGTCCTTGAGTTTCACTAGGTGCTGTATTAGTCACAACTTCTAAATGCAAAGGTACTTCATTACAGAACGACGACTCACTTAGGTTAATAGCGGCAACCAAATCCCAAACTTGAACAGGATTTTCTACTCCTCCAGCAACCACTGACAATGAATAATCCATTAACTGTGATGCCAATATGCTTTCAGGTGTGCCAACTGCTTTCCAAGCATCTCGGTCTGCTGCCGTGAACGTGATTGGGTTTGTTGCATCAAGAGGAGTTAGGGAAATTGGCAACCCTGACGAAAATACTTCTTGTGCTGCAACTGGATCTGCCCAAATATTGAACTCTGCAACTTGATTCTGCGCCAGAATTGGATCGGTATGAAAAGTTAAATTCCCCTCTACATTCACTGCACCACCCATAATTTCCACAGCCGCAATCTTATTTTCAATTGATGGTTCTTGGCGAAGTGCTTGTGCAATGTTGGTTAATGAGCCAGTTGCCAAAATTGCCACAGGTTCTGATGACTGCTTAACAGTATCGATAATCAATTGAGCAGCATTTCGCTCATCCACAGTTCCACTGGGTATTTCCGTTAAAGAAGGTACATATGGTGTGTAAAAACCATCTGCATCGGCTCGCCATACTTCGGGAAAAGCGTTACTTCCTGCTAGGGGTACTTCACTGCCAACTCCTACTGGTATTTCTGGAACATCCAGCCGATTGAGAGCTTTGAGCAATTTCTCACCAAATATTTGTGGGTGAGCCATACCATGAGAAATGGTGATTGCTTTGACTTGAAATTTGGGGTTTTGCAACATATAGGCTAAAGCAATCAAACCGTCCTGGCTACCGTCATCATCCACGATTAAAGGGATGGGTTGATTACTAGTCCTGAAGTCAGCACCAAGAACTGGTTGAGTGTGAATGAATTCAACTACTAGTGCTGCACCTAATACCAGCCCAGTAATGACTTTAGTAACAACAGCTTCTAAGGTTGAAATTTTCGGAATCATTATCTTTATAGAGGTAAAACATGCTCTTGGTTGTTCACCGATATATTACTGTATTGTCATTTCTTGAAGGTTAAGAAAACTGCATTTTTAATAAATTGGGATAGTCAAAGGCAAAAAAACAATTTGGGTCAAGGCTTTTAGAAAAATTTAATATTTCCTAAATCTTCGTTGATTTGGCACTCTTAAGAATAAAGAAATTAGTTTACACACACAACGTCAAAGCTAGAAATTGGTTTTCCAATTTTGGAATCTTTGGGCTTATTGCAGCTTTTCCAGAGGTGAAGTAGGGGCAATTGACGCTACTTGATACCGCACAGAAGAGCATATACTGTGTGCCTGGGTGAATATTTGCTTTTGGGTTAGGGCAGAGTATATACTGTACTCTGCACTAAAAAGAAATTTTATCTGCGTCTGCTTCCTCCTTCTGAACCCAAGGCTTACACCCAACAAACCATGACCGCGCAAGAAAGGTGCGAGACATTGGTGGCTGTAATCCTTTATAGATAAAGCCTTGAAGCCAGTAAGAATTACCATTGCTTAATTTTTGCTTACTGCTGCTAAATTCCATAGAAAAAAACCCTCATAAACACTATGAGGGCATTCGTTTATATTTATGTCAGTTCTCAAGTGCGGAAACGTCTTTTACCCTGCTTTTGTAAAGCTTGTTTTTTGCGCTTGGATTTTTCAATAGGCGTTTCAAAGTGACGATGCTTCCTCATATCTTGAAAAATCCCTGCCTTGGAAACTTCTCGCTTAAATCGGCGTAATGCTGACTCAAGGTGTTCATTTTCACCCACTACTACTTGGGTCATTATTTCTCCTACTAAATCGACTTCATCAATGGCACGATCGGGCGATAACAGTGTAAAAAAAAGAAAGACTCATTGTCTAACCTTAAGGCTTGCTTGTGAATTTTAAGGTTTAAAGCTTAGTAGCGGTTACGTCCACCGCCACCGTATCCTCCCCGATTACCACCAAACGAACCTCTGTCTTCCTTGGGTTTAGCCTTATTCACTTTCAGGTCACGACCCATCCATTCAGCACCATCAAGAGCTTCAATGGCAGCAGCTTCTTCAGCATCTGAATTCATGTCCACAAAAGCAAAGCCGCGCAGACGACCTGTTTCACGGTCATTTGGTAGCACAACCCGCTTAACAGTACCATATTCGCCAAAAACACCTCTAATATCATCTTCTGTAACTTGGTAAGAAAGATTACCTACATAAATTGACATCGATTTTCTCCAAAATTATCAGCGTGTAGAGATTTAAATTTCGGAGATAAGCCTGTGAATACTAAAAACAAACACTGTCACCGAATTAACTCTCCTAATTAGGATGACATAGAAGCCAACTCTATGCATCCAGTAGATGCTTAGTTAACCAGTGATGGCGTGGGTGCAGTTGCAACTGGGGAGATAAAGCTAATGCTACCTAACACTTTTGTCTTATTGTCTTACACAGGCTTACGGTTGAAGCAATATAGCAATTCTCAGTTGGGTGCAGTATAGTAACAGCAGTGGGTGAACCATCCAATAATGTCTTTTTTAGTTACTGCATTGAAGGCATTTGTAATGGTCTGGTCTAACTCTTGATATGTTCTAGCAGCTTGCGAACGCAAAAACTCTTTCACCTTCGACCAACAGTTTTCAAGCTTGTGAAAAATCGGGAGAGTAAGGAGACAAGTAAACTAATCTTGCCCCAATAGATTCAATTGCTTCTTGGATACTTTTAACCTTGTGGGAACTGAAATTATCCATAACTACACAAGCACCAGGCCAAAGTTTAGGAACTAAAACTTGAGTGACATAAGTGTAAAATGCATTGCTATCTGTGCCTCCTTGAAAGGTGATTGCGGCAATAATCCCCTCCAATGACATAGCCCCAATCATTGTCACATTTTTCCCACGTCCATCAGGGCGATCGTCATAAGCACGACTACCTTTAGGGGAACGAGCGCTGAGGCCGAGTCATGGCGATGTTAACTCCCGCTTCGTCGATAAATACCAGGTCGGCTAGGTTTACGGTTCCAATTGTTGTCCAATACTCTAGTCTGAGTTTTTGTACTCGCTCGGTGTATCGCTCACTGGGATGTATTGTTTTTTTTGCGGGTTAGATTCAGCTTTTGGGTGATTCTTCCCATTGTGGCTCGACTTATTTTCACTCCAGCCCTTTGTTGCAAGCGCTCACACAACTCCACCAAAATAGCATCATTATCTTCCTCCACTAGGAGCATTACTAAAGCTATTTGTTCGCTATTTAATTTGGCTGATTGACCTCCACCGTGAGGTTTTGGTTCAACTGTTCCACTACTACGGTATCTTCTGAGTAAACTCTGAACAAAACTTAGACTGACACTAAATCGTTTTGCTAGTTCTCGTTGAGAGCCTTCTTGATTCTTATATGCATTTATCACTTTTTCACGGAGGTCAGTGGAGTATGCTTTCATCCCATATCTACTTACAAATTACATTCTCCATTCTCTCATCCTATATTGCACTCAAGTGAGAACTGCTATATTAGCTTTCGTTGATCAACCGCAGCAACTCTTGTGTTGATATTTTGCCACTTAGATCGGCACCTTCGAGCAGGCTGTCTGCCAAATCTCGCTTGTGGTGATGCAAATCCACAATCTTATCTTCAATAGTATCTTTCGCTACTAAACGATAGATAGTAACTGGGCGTTGTTGTCCGATGCGATGGGCGCGGTCGGAGGCTTGGTCTTCTAACGCTGGGTTCCACCAGGGGTCCATATGGATTACGTAATCAGCGGCAGTGAGATTGAGACCAGTACCACCCGCCTTGAGGCTAATTAAAAATACATCTCCTGACCCAGCTTGGAAAGCATCTACCCGTTTTTTGCGTTCTGGAGCGGGAATACTGCCATCTAAGTATTGAGAACTAATACCTTGCTTATCTAGATAATCTCGAATGATGTGCAAATGGTCAACGAACTGACTAAACACAAGGGCTTTATGGCGATTGTCCAGCAGATCGCCCAGCACCTCAGCAAAAAGTTGCAATTTCGAGCTGGATAGTTCAGTATCAGGCATAACGAGGCTGGGATTACAGCAAGCCCGGCGCAATTTCATAATTTCTGCTAGCACTTGCAGGTGTTTCTGACCAGCAATTGCTTCACTTTCAGTCAGTTTGGATATTGCCTCCCGCCGCAACGCTTCATAAAATGCCATTTCCTCCCAGGGCAAACGCATCTAAAGTATAAGAATCCTTTAATAGCAAGGGTTTTGGCGTTTTTAAAGTTAGCCTATTTTTTCGTCAATATCCTTATCCTGCAAGGGTTTTAGAAATACCGTGCGTTCGCCCTGCATTTCCTCCCGACTCAATTCCACATGCAACAGAATCTCAGTACGAGAAGGCAACTCTTCTAGCACCTGATTTTTTGTACGACGCAACAGGAATGGTTGAATGAGTTTTTTGAGTTTGTTGCGTACTTGATTTGTCCTGAAATTTCTCAATTGGGATTGCAAAGCGTTGATTGAAGCTTTCAAACGAACCCAGAAGTCCAGGATTAATAAAGCGGAACAAATTCCACAGTTCGCCGAGGTGATTCTCAATCGGAGTCCCGGTGGTAATCAGCTTAAAACCACCTTTGAGGTTCATTGCCGCCTGGGAACGTTTGGTGGTCATATTTTTGATTGCCTGGGCTTCATCTAGCACAATTGTTTGCCACTGCACCTGGGACAGCATTTGGGATACTTCTTCCTGCTGCAACAGACCGTAGCTGCATACCAACATATCAAACGGTTGTAACCCAAAGAGTAATTTTTGGCGATCGCGTTTCCCTTTTTTGACGATTAATTCTGGTTCTCCCTTGACGATTTCCATACGGGTGGTGGGCGAATCTTCCCAAAAGACCAATGGGTGTCCAATTAAGGCAGAGATTGCCTTTGCGTTGAACGTATACTCGGTTTTGCCGTGATATCCATAATCGTAGTCAGTAAATGTTTCAATGCAGGCACATACCCGGATATCCTGGGGCGTGAGATAATCAAACTCACCCAGGTTCCCGCTCATGCGCTTGATAGCTATGGGACGACCTTTGCTTCACTCCCCTTTGGCGTTAATCTTTTGCTCGCTCCTGGCTTTTCTGAGGGCTTTGAGACCAACTGTGTAATATTTGGTTATTGCAGATTTGCTCGAAGATTTTATTTACAGATATCTTATTGCTCTGACTGTATTTCTGGTAGTCTTCAATCTGTTTATTAATGAAATTGGGGTCGTGACGGTAAAAACCAATACGAACTTCTCTGATGAACTGGCGCTCGCTCTGGAAATACCGGGTTCCGCTTGCGTAACCACTAGATATAGGTAACACTTTGGAGACAGAGGTCGCTAGGATTTCAAAATATCCTGCTTTTACCGCATCACGAGTAGCAATCTCTGTTATGAGCGGATGGCATTTAGGGCCTTGCCCGCTTGACTGAACTAGCAAGCCTGCTGCTAATAATCCATCAATGTGGCGGCTTAAGCTTTTGTTAATAAAAGGTTTATTGTTTTCATCTAACGTGCCGATTTGATTGAGGCAATTCATGAATGAAGTTCTGTTTATCGGTTCATAAATCACCGAAAATAATTGCACAATCTTTTGGTCTATGTGTGATAGCTGACGATAGTCTTTAGCAAGTTGCATTTGTAGTTTTGTGCTATCAGCATCAGAATCGGTCATGGTACTAATCATCAACACCATTGTCAGGCACTTTAGTAGATTTTGTCACCAGCAAAGCCTCAAGCTGGGATATAAGCTCTTGCGCTTTTTGATGAATTGCAGGATTTTCTAAATTAGCTTCCCTAGTCAAATCGTAAAGCTTTTTGAGCCGGGTTTTCGTGTGCTTGATATTGATAAATTCCTGGGCGATCGTCATATTTAGCTTCAGAAGCTTGTACAAATTCTCCACTTTTTATAAGACGAGCCTTTTTCATATTATTAATATTGTATTTTATTAATAACATTTATAATATTTTATTATTTTGTGTAATGACTTGAGTGATTACTCGTATTTTGATAAAGTTTACCAGGCAGTGTTTAGTAATTAATATTGTTAACTGCATCAATTTTATTGCATTTGGTCACTGTACGCCGAATACTTGTAGAAAATGGCTTGATTGATAAGATTGCTTTTGATAGTTTTCTAGAAAATATATTTAGTTAAGTGCGATCGCTCTTTCAAACCAACGGTGCAACTAATGCCCACACTGGATTATTGCACCAAGCGATTCACCAGCTATGGCATGGTTCGGTTACTGAAGCGAAACAACTGCTGGCGCGGCAGATAGCAAGGGAGAGCGAATGTGTTGATGCTGTTGTAGGGGTATAGGGATGGCGAGGGGTTTTAAGAATGGTGGGTATGAGTGGACTTACTGCTCCTAGCGCTATAGAAATGCTTATTATCATTGGCAGAAAAATGGGCAGAAGAAAACCAAATACATTCCCAAAAAATTACTAGGGGATATTCAAGAAGCCGAAGCTGCTAAACGTTCAGTTGTAGAGATATTAGGGCTATTGGGGGTTGAGGTCAGCCCTAGTAAATTACTAGGGGATAAACAAATAAACCCTAGTAAAATGCGGCGAAACAAGGGGGAGGGTAGCGGTAGTATTCATTAGCGCACGATTACCAAGAATGGCAAGGATTACTAGCAGGTGTACTATCACGCTTGAGTTTTGGAGCGAGGGCGATCGCACCCTCAAGTCATCGAAGTATATCCCCAAGCGTTTACTGAAGCGCGTTCAGCAGATGGAGCAACAGAAAGCGGTGGTTAGGGAGATTTTGCGGGTGTTGAGAATAACGAAACGATGATTTTGAAGCTGAGTTCACGCCTGACTACACCAAGCCATGGATTAACTGAAGCACGGTTCGGTTGGTGAAGCCAAACAACTGATGGGTTGGCAGATAGCCCAAAAGAGCGAACGTTAAGAAAATTACTATTTTTGAGGAGAAATCGATTTTTTCCAAATTTTATTCAGCTTATTTACTAACGTAAATCTACTGACACTGCTAACATAATTTTAAATGCTGTTCTGAGGATTTGTACGATTAGAGCCACAATTACATGAAAAGTGGTAGCTATCGGTGTTTAGTGGCTTGTCTCTTCTTTAGAATTAACTGCCGTGAAAAGGATTTTGATTTTAACAGCTAACCCAAAGAATACAAGCAGACTACGCCTGGATGAAGAGGTGAGGGAAATTCAGGCAGCGTTGGATCAGTCAAAACAACGAGACGAATTTGAAATCATCACTCGTTGGGCAGTTCGAGTAGACGATCTACAGCCGATTCTACTGGATCACAATCCTGATATAGTTCATTTTTCAGCGCATGGTGGAGGAAGCCAAGGTTTAGCACTAGAAGACGAACTAGGGCAAATGCAACTGGTCAGTTCCACAGCGTTAGCAGGGCTGTTTAAGTTATTTAAGGCGAAAGTAGAATGTGTCTTTTTGAACGCCTGTTATTCTGAGGAACAGGCAAAAGCAATTCATCAGCACATTAACTGCGTGGTAGGAATGAATCAAGCGATTGGAGATATCGCAGCTGTTAAGTTTGCTAAAGGTTTTTACCGAGCGATCGCGACTGACAAAACTTACAAAGAGGCTTTCGAGTTTGGGTGTAATTTAATCGATCTTCAAAATATCCCGGAGTCTTCTACACCAGTAATTAAGCTTAAAAAGCCAACTCAGGTAAAACGCAAGAAAGCTGTATCTGCCTCCACTAAGACAACCAGAGTGTTCATTAGCTACCGCAGTCAATCTCCCGATAGAGACTTGGCTCAACAGTTTTTTGAGACGCTGACGGCAGCAGGGCATGAAGCATTTATGGCAGGGGAAAGTATTCGGCTGGGTGAAAACTGGCCGGAGCGTATAGATAGAGAATTAGAGCAATCTGATTACTTTCTGCTATTGTTATCTCAGAAATCTGCAACCAGTGAAATGGTGACAGAAGAAGTAAGGCGTGTGAAACAGTTGCAGGATTTACGCCCCAATCATAAACCAGTTATTTTGCCAATTCGCATCAATTTTCCTTTGAATTCGCCGCTGAATTATGATTTACGGGGATATTTACAAAGAATTCAACAGCGAGAATGGAAATCATCTGCTGATACGCCTCAAATTTTGGAAGAAATTTTGACTATTTTGGCAGAAGGTCATGAGCTTAGTTTGACGCAAGAGGAGCTAATAACAACTCCACCTGCTATAGAAAGCTTAGAATCTCCACCTTTACCAGTTGCAGAACCAGAATTGCCGGAAGGGCAGGTAGATTTGGCTTCTCTATTTTATGTGGAACGCTTTCCTATCGAGTTTGACTGTTATGAAGCAATTTTGAAGCCTGGTTCTCTTATCCGCATCAAAGCACCCCGGCAAATGGGTAAAACTTCACTAATGGCACGTATTCTTCATCGAGCCTCACAACAAGGTTCTCTAATCGTATCTTTGAGTTTTCAACAAGCAGATAGTAAAGTGTTCGCAGACTTGGAGCAATTTTTGCGCTGGTTCTGTGCAAGTGTCGGTCGAAGACTGCGATTACCAAATCGGTTAGCGGATTACTGGGACGATATTTTTGGTAGCAAAGATAATTGTACGGCTTATTTTGAGGAGTATCTTCTAGCACAAATCAGCGAACCCTTAGCTTTGGGTTTGGATGAAGTCGATCTTGTATATCAGCACCCTGAAATTGCTTCTGATTTTTTTGGACTCCTGCGTGCTTGGCATGAAGAGGCAAAGAATGGAGGCATATGGAAGAAATTGCGATTGATAATAGCTCATTCAACGGAAGTTTATATCCCAATGAATATTAATCAATCGCCTTTTAATGTAGGGCTATCAATTGAGTTGCCGGAGTTTAACGTTGAGCAGATCCAAGATTTAACACGCAGACATGGGTTAAATTGGGGTTCTAGCCAAATTGAACAACTGATGGCAATGGTTGGAGGACATCCCTACTTGGTACGAGTAGCACTTTATCGCATTGCACGGCAAGCTACCACGTTGGAGGAATTACTAAAAGTTGCTCCTACAGATGCTGGGCCTTTTGGCGACCATTTGCGACGACACTGGTGGAATCTGAAACAACATTCAGACTTAGCAATGGCAATGAAACAAATTGTTGCAACAAGCACACCAGTACAGTTAGAGCCAATACAAGCTTTTAAATTAAAAAGTATGGGATTGGTAGAACTAGAAAGCAATAACGTTTTACCCAGGTTCAATTTATACCGCCAGTATTTCCGCGATCGCGCGGCTTCTTTATAACGAAAATCTTATAGTTTCTCTGTATATGAACGCAGCACAAAATCCAGCCTATGAATATCAAGTCGGAGGGAGCTTGCCAATTGATGCTCCTACTTATATATTGCGGCAAGCAGACCAAGACCTTTATCAAGGATTAAAGGCAGGAGAGTTTTGCTACATACTGAATTCGCGGCAAATGGGCAAGTCTAGCTTGCGGGTACAAGTTATGCAAAGACTGCGAGCAGAGGGCGTTGCCTGTGCAGCAATTGATTTAACCAGAATTGGCAGCCAGCAAGTAACACCAGACCAGTGGTATGCAGGGATTATTCGGATTTTGGTCAGCAGTTTTGAACTTTCAAAAAAGTTTAATTTGCGGAGTTGGTGGCCTGAACAAGATCATCTTTCGCCGGTGCAGAGGTTAAGTGAATTTATTGAAGAGGTACTGCTGCCAGAAATTGATAACAATATTGTTATTTTTATTGATGAAATCGATGGTGTCCTCAACCTCAAGCATACTGTGGGAACTGACGATTTTTTTGCTTTCATTCGAGACTGCTATAATCGACGTGCTGATAAGTCAGAATATAAACGCCTAACTTTTTCTCTTTTAGGAGTAGCAACGCCGTCAGATTTGATTGAAGATAAAAAACGCACCCCTTTTAATATCGGTCGAGCAATTGAACTATCTGGTTTTAGTTTAGAAGAAGCACAGCCATTAGCTATAGGATTGGTCGGTATAGTTAGTAATCCTCAGCTAATACTGCAAGAAGTATTAGCTTGGACTGGTGGGCAACCCTTTCTAACTCAAAAACTTTGCAGATTCATCCTTGGAGCTTCCCCTCCTTTATCAGATAATAATGAGACGTTGTGGCTAGAAAACTTAGTGCGCTATCGTGTGATTGAAAATTGGGAAGTCCAGGATGAACCTGAGCATTTGCGGACGATATCTGAGCGAATTTTAAGCAGTGAAAAAAGAGCAGGAAGGCTTTTAGTACTGTATCAACAAATTTTGCAACAAGAAAAAGTTGTAGCTAATGATAGTTCTGAACAAATGGAATTGCGGTTATCAGGACTAATAGTCAAGGAACAAGGTTATTTAAAAGTTTATAACCATATTTACCAGTCAGTGTTTAGTCTGAATTGGGTTAGTCAAGCTTTAGCAAATTTACGACCATATGCACAATCAATAGAGTTATGGCTAGCTAGTAATCGTCAGGATGAATCACGACTGTTGATTGGAAAAGCATTGCAAGATGCGAACACCTGGGCCAGAGGTAAAAGTTTAAGCGATTTGGATTATCAGTTTCTAGCTGCTAGCGAGGATTTGGACAAACGAGATGTGCAGAAAAAATTGGCAGCAGAAGAACAGGCAAAGCAGGTTCTAGCAGAAGCTTACCGCAAAGCTAATCAACGCATTCGCATTGGAACGGTGGTGTTGGGGATAACTTTGGTAGGGGCAGTGGTATCTGGAATCTTTATCTTATCAATTAATAGACAGGTGCAGCTAGCTAAAAAAAGTACACAATTAGAAAAAAAAGGAATTATAAACCTAGAGCAATTTGAGTCTGATTCTGTGAAAACTTTGGTAGCTGCGATTGAAAATGGAAAAGAGTTAAAAGAATTGGTGGATCGTAATCGTCTGGAAAAATTGGAAGAGTATCCGACTACCAGTCCTGTTTTAGCTTTACAGACGATCCTAGACAAGATGCCACAACCAAAAGTACTCCAAGAGAAGAATATTATTGACAGTGCTAGCTTTAGTTCTGATGGGCAATATGTTCTCACTACGGTAGGAAAGACAGTCAAAGTGTGGAATAATTTGTCTGGACAGGAAATTGTAACTTTGAAAGGACATCAAAACACAGTAAATAGTGCCAGCTTTAGCCCAGATGGACAACGCATCGTCACTGCGAGCAATGATAAGACAGCTAAAGTGTGGGATTTATCTGGGCGTGAGATTGCTACTTTGAAATATCAAGGCATAGTAAATAGTGCCAATTTTAGCCCAGATGGGCAACGCATAATTACTGCTGCTGATGACAAGACAGCAAAAGTGTGGAGTTTGTCTGGAGAAGAAATTATTACCTTACCCCATCAAGATAATGTCAATGTCAATAGTGCCAGTTTCAGCCCAGATGGACAATATATCGTTACTATTTCTTGGAAAGAAGTTATAGTTAAAAATCCTAGTTCCTCAGACGAAACTGAAATTATCAACCAAATAGCCAAGGTGTGGAACTTGTCTGGACAGGAAATTTTTTCCTTGAAAAGCAATCAAGGCAAGCTAGACAGCGCCAGTTTTAGCCCGGATGGACAAAGAATTGTCATTGCTGGTGATGACAAAACAGCCAGTGTGTGGGATATATCTGGACGAAAAATCCTGACCTTGCAACATCAAGATAGGGTCAAGAGTGCCAGTTTTAGTCCAAATGGAAAGTATATCATTACTACTTCCGACCCAAATAATAAAGTTAAGGTGTGGGATTTATCCGGACAAGAAATTGCTGCATTAGGATCTCAAGACAATGTTAATAGCACCAGTTTTAGTCGAAATGGAAAGTATATCGTTACTACTTCCGACCCAAATAGTACAGTTAAGGTGTGGGATCTGTCTGGAGAGGAAATACGGAACATCCTTAACTTAAATCATTTAAATCCTGTCAAGAACGCCAGTTTTAGCCCAGATGGAAAACGCATAGTTACTATCACTTCTGATGGCTCGGCTCGTATTTGGTTAGTACAACCGCTCCCTTTGCAAGGATATTTGGGTAATTTTAGCCCAGATGGGAAGCACATTCTGACGATCTCCTTGGACAGGACAGCTACAGTGTGGGATATATCTGGACAGCAAATTGCTACCTTACAAGGAAATCAAGACATAGTAAATAGTGCCAGTTTTAGTCCAGATGGAAAACATATTTTAACAGTCTCCTTAAATAAAACAGCTAAGGTGTGGGATATATCTGGACAGCAGATTGCTACCTTAGAAGGACATCAAGATATAATAAGCAGCGCCAGTTTTAGCCCTGATTCTCAATATATTGTTACAGCCTCACTTGACAAGACAGCTAAGGTATGGGACATATCTGGACGAAATATTGCTACCTTGAAAGGTCATGAGGGCGTAGTAAATAGTGCCAGTTTTAGCCCAGATAGAAAACGTATACGTATACTTACTGCTGCTGATGATCAGACAGCTAGGGTATGGGATATATCTGGAAGAAATATTGCTATCTTAAAAGGTCATAAAGGTATAGTAAATAGTGCTAGTTTTAGCCTAGATGGAAAACATATCGTTACTGCAAGCAATGACAAGACAGCTAGGGTATGGGATATATCTGGACGAAATATTGCTACCTTGCAAGGACATCTGGGTCTTGTAAACAGTGCTAATTTTAGTCCAAATGGTCAGTATGTTGTCACTTCATCTGTTGATAATACTGCTAAATTATGGAATATCTCGTCTGACCAACCAATTGCTACCTTGCAAGGACATTTAGGTAGTGTAAACAGTGCTAGTTTTAGCCGGAATGGACAACGCATTCTTACCACTTCTCTTGATGAAACTGCTAGAGTGTGGAGTTTGTCAGGACGGGAAATTGCTAATTGGTCTAATGTTGATAAAGCCAGTTTTAGCCCAGATGGTCAGAATATCCTTACTACTTCCTTTAATAATTATGCTTATATACGCTCAGTCAAAAACTTAGATCAACTACTAACGCAGGCCTGTGAATGGTTACAAGGCTACATACCCTATGGGGCTGATATACGTGAGACTTTAAAACTTCCTACTTGGCAACAAACTGGACAAATATGTAATTTTTCCTCAACAGTAACTTTGCCACCTGCATCTTTAACACCCCAGAAAAAAATTGTAGTAGTCGATCCCGGACATGGTTTGCCCCCAGATACTGGAACCAAAGGCTTTGTGGTTGAAGACGATGTAGCTTTATCTATCAGCAAAAAAATAGCAGCGATTTTGCAGCAACATGGTGTTCAAGTATTGCTAACGCGGGATACATATGACAATGTTTCTGTAAGTAGCATAAAAGACAGCTTGTCATATAGGGCAAACAAAGCAAGACAGGTTGGCGCTTCCTTATTTATTAGTATTCATGCAACTGCATTTAATAACAAAGTAAATGGAATTGAAACATATTCTGATACCAATAGTCGGCAACTAGCCAGAGTAGTTCACAGTAGCATTATTCAGAATATTAGTGGCTTAAGAGATAGAGGGGTTAAATCAGGTGACCATTTATTTATAATCAGGAATAATAGTGTACCTGCGATTTTAATAGAGACAGGTTTTATCGATCACCCCAAAGATGGATTGCGATTGAGCAATATAGATTACCAGAATCAAATGGCTGATGCGATCGCTAGTGGTATTCTCAAGTATTTACAACAAAACGAAGTAACTGAATAAGAGCTAATTTTTAAATAAATTTAAAGTTTTTGTTGGTGGAGATAGGGAACAGGGAACAGGTAAAAAGTGTACTGAGTTTTTTTCAGAAATCAAATGTGAGTCCTATATTAAGGAATCTCTTGTAAATAGTCGCTTTGAATATTAATTATAAATTGGTAAGTAGACGAGCTTTTTTAAGAAGAAACTGTAAAAGTGTTTCTTGTTTTGAAACTATATCTGCCGATCCTTCCATCCCTGCTTGCAGGATACATTCTTTATCCCCTGCTTCGAGCTTAAAACTTTTGGGTTTAATTGTGATTTCATAAGTTTTCAAAGCCTCAGAAGATTGATTTTGGGACATAAAGACATCTGGAGAAACAGCACTTACTGTTCCTTGAAGGATGCCATATTCTGGATAAGGACAAGCAGAAACCCGCATCTGTACATTTTGCTTGGTTTCCACCTTGCCGATGTCAGCAGAAGTGACAAATGCTTTTACTATTAAAGGAGCATATCTAGGAGCAATTTGGGCAATTTCATCACCTGGACGAACAAATTGCTGGCGATTGCGGAGATTAAGTTTTTGAAGAATACCAGCAACAGGGGCACGAATGACTGTATTTTTCAGTTCCGTGGCAATTTGTTGGAGTTCGTGGCGATCGCTAATCAGTCTCGTCTCGATTTCTATACGTCGCTGGACTAATTCTTCTTTTGCTTGATTTAACTGGGCAAGAGTCGCTTTTCCACTGGCGCTGGTTTGGGCGATGTTCTTGTTTGCTATTGCTACTGCTGCATTGCTAGGATTAATCGCTGCTTGCACTCTTTGCAGTCTCGCTTTAGCAGTTTTGAGGCCTGCTTCTCTTTCTCTTAATTGAAGTTGGGGAATCGCCCCTGTGTTTGCTAGTTGTTGATATCTAGCCAGTTCTTCTTGTGCTAATTCTAAGGCTGCTTCTGCTTCGGTGACTTCTGCAACAGTGGTAATTTTGCTATCTTCGTACTGTCGTTGATTTAGTTTCAGTTCTGCCTTGGCTGAAGCGATCGCCTGTTGTATTTTATCTGTTTCTGCTGCCATCTGCCGATCCAAAGTCTGAAGCTGGGCATTGATTTGCTGGATTTGTTGTTGGTTTTGGAAAATACTTACTTGCAGTTGCTTCTTTTTTGTTTGCAGGCGGGAATCTTCTAAATAAGCGATTGCTTCCCCTAATTCAACTTTTTGGTTATCTTTAACTTCGATGCGGGAAATAGTCCCTTCAGTAGCGGCTTGAACCAAGCGCAATTCACCCGCAGGACGCAACATAGCTGGAGCTTTGACAGTAGTTTTGAATTTCAGGACGCTAGCAAGCAAAATTCCACTACCAAATATTACCAAGCAAGCGAACCCTGCCCATGTCAACTTACGACTAATATTAGGAAGAAATTCCTCCGGGGTGGCAATGTGCAGGGATTTGGTAATGAGTTTAGGCTTTGATTCGCTGTATTCGTTAACGGTATTTACGATTTTTTCTTCTGGTTTTGGAGAATTAATTTTTACCCATTGTCCGCCGCCAATGCAAGCATATCCTTTGTGAACAAATTGAATAGCCTCTTTCAATTGAGCAGCAGACGTTTTTTGTTTAGAGACATAGCCCATCGCCCCTGCTGCAAATGCTTTATTTATATAATCTTCACTATCATTGGAACTGAAAGCTAAGACTTTAATGCCTATAAATTGGTTACAGATAATCTGGGCAGTACTTACTCCATCCAGATTGGGCATTTCTATGTTTAAAAGTACTATATCGGGTTGTAATATTTTTACTTGGGCGATCGCACCATGACCGTCATCAGCAGTTCCCACTACCTGTAAATCTGACTCTGACTTGAGCATATTCGTGAAATCGTCTCGAATGGATTTTTGCTCATCTACTATGAGAATGCGAATCATGGATGGGTTAACCCCTTCGGGGAATTCAAAAGTCAAAAGTCAAAAGTCAAAAGTCAAGGGGTTAAAAAATGTAAATGCTCTCCAGAAAGCTTTTGTAAATCTTCTGGTGTTCCCTGTAGCATCAACTTACCTTTATCTAACAACACAATCCAATCAGCACGCAAGATGACTCGGGGACGGTGGCTGATCGTAATTGTGGTTTTTCCCTGACGATACCACAACAGCCTATCCAGCACTTTTGTTTCTAAAACTGGGTCTAATGCCCCTGTGGATTCATCTAAAATCAAGACTGGTGGCTCTTTAACAATTGCCCTGGCTAAAGCAAGTCTTTGCCGTTGTCCCCCAGAAATATTCGCCCCGAATTCTCCTAAAACGGTGTTATATTTATCAGGCATTTCGCTGATAAATTCATCTGCGTAGGCGACTTCACAAGCTCTGACAACTTCTTCTAAGGTAATATCAGGATAACTAAAACGGAAATTATCTAAAATAGAACGCTGCCAAAAATGGGGTTCTTGGGGAACTAACACTACCTGTTGACGCAGAGAATCTAAAGATAAGTCCTGCTGGTTGTAAATGCCATAGCGGATATTTCCCGATTGCAGTGGATATAGTCCTGCAATCAGTTTGGCAAGGGTACTTTTACCACAGCCAGATTGACCAATCAGGGCGGTAACTTGACCTCCGGGAATAGTCAAGGAAAAATCTTCAAGTAAGTCTACCCTACCTGCATGGTGAAAGTTGAGTTTTTTACAAAAAATATCAGCATCACTCAATATATATGCATAAGCTTTTTTAGTTTCTTCTTCGTCGTCCTCTGGGGTACTGTCGATGACTTCTGTGAGTCTTTCCATCGCCGTTCTGGCAAGGGCAAATTCATCTACGAAATCGATGACAGAACCAATAAACCCGGTAAAATTACCGTTCATGCTGTTAAAAGCCAGCAATTGACCGATAGTTAATACCTTACCGATAACTAAAGTACTGCCAAACCAAAGTAAAGCGATACTACCTAATCCAGAGACTAAACTGGAAAATATACCGTTAAGAATATTAATTTCAATTGTATTAAAGGTAACATTAGCCAAGCGACCAAATCTTTCTTGAAATTCCTCCCAAGCTTGAGGTTTGGCATTGGTACTTTTTAATGTTAATGCCCCTTTGAAAGTTTCTACTAACATCCCCTGATTTTCCGCCGATGTCACCAAAACCGCCCGGGTTTTCTGTTGCAAAGTCGGTAAAAAAATCATGGTAGAAAGACTCATTAAAGCTGCGATTAATACTGCTAATAGTGTCAATTGCCAGCTATAGAAGACCATCAAGCCAAAAGACACAACAGCAATAAAAAAGCGGCTGGGAAAGCCGATAACTACTTGAGAAACCAATTGATTGATTTCTCTAATATCTCTTAAACGACTGATAATCTCTCCACTGCGACGGGCTTCGTAATAAGTCAAAGGTAGCCGTAAAATTTGCCGTCCAAATTCTAAAACTAATCCTAATTCTAATCTTTGGGCAAAATGGGCAATTAAGTTTGATTGAATGAACCGCAGAAAACTACTAAACAGATTTATCGCCATTACTCCAATTACCACCGTGGTGAGTAACTGGGTATCTCCTCGCACCAACACATCATCAGTGAGGATTTGCAGGAGGAAGGGGAAAGCCAACGCCAGTAAGCCAATTACTAAGTTGAGGAGGATGACTTCAATTAAGAGACGGCGATAGGGTAAAACCCTTTTGAGAAAGCGACCGAAACCCCCGATATTTTCCTCTGGTTGTTGATAAAAGCGCAGTTCATCGGGAGTCAGTAGCAACATTACCCCGTTCGTCCAAGCTGTGTTTAATTCTTTACGAGTTAAGTAACGAATACCCACAGCAGGGTCAGCTATGATGTACTTTTTGCGCTTCTTCCCGTATAAAACTACCCAGTGGTAGCCCTTCCAGTGAATAATAGCTGGTAGGGGTGCTTGGTCGAGATGGTCGAGGAGTTCAGGAGAGGCTTGCACCTGACGGGCGTTAAATCCCAGAGTTTCTGCCCCTCGTCTGAGTCCTAGTAAGGTAGTACCCAATTGTCCCGTACCAACTGCTTCGCGGATGCGACTAATGGTAAATCTGCGTCCGTAATGTAAGGAAACTGTAGCTATACAAGCTGCACCACAGTCTTCTTCACTATGTTGTTGGACAATTGGGTATTTCATCAGTGGCTAAACACCATCGAAGTGAGGATTGTTCGGGTTGAACAAACCTCCATTTCCTGGTATGCCAGCGTTTCCTGGTTGACCTGCATCTGGATTGTCTGCGGCATGGGGGTTATTTCCATTGCCATTAAAATAACCTCCGGTTTGAGGTTCGCCTGTATTTCCTCTACCACCAGAAATTTGTTCGGAAGTGCGATCGCTTAAATCGGTAAAAAATTCCATTGTATTTCTCCTTATCAACTGAAAGATGTGTTAGTTTCTGAGATTTTATTTTTTGCCGATGATACCTTCTTCTTGGAAGAAGTGATTAGCATTCTCAGGTGCTGTGTTGCCAGCTTTCACTCCATTTTGTAAATCTCCAAATTTAGCTTCCTGCTTAACCAAGAGTGCATCAGCGTTTTCTGTGGCTGTTGCCTGCCCGGGAGCATTTGAAGCATTACCATTATTCGCTGAATATGCTTGACCACCAGAAATTTGTTCAGAAGCGCGATCGCTTAAATCGGTAAAAAATTCCATTGTATTTCTCATTGAATTAATTATTAATGGGAAAACTAAAAGTAGTACCCAATTTTCCGTTAACCACTACTTCTCGGATGCGATTGATAGAAAATCTGCGTCCGTTCCGTAGTGTAAGTAACCTGTTAAACAATGGGGTATTTCATTGCTTATGGTATTTAGTCCTCAAAGTGAGGATTGTTGGGGTTGAAAAACCCTCCAGTTCATGGCTCGCCTGATTTTCCTTGCGATCCAGGTGGCTATTGTAGATTTGGATTTACATGAGGATTATTGCCATTACCATTAGGCATAACATTACGATCTCGTAAATGTAACAGTCAATGATTTATACAAAACATCCTACTTTTCCCACTTTTCCCACTTTTGATACTTAACTTATAAAACTGTAAAATACTATAAAATTTATCGGGATGTCTGAAGAAAAGTATCCTGGGCGGAACGATCGCATCCGTGATGTTTGTCGTTGCGCTGGCTTCTTGCCAAATCTGCATTTGTTTGCCGATAGTCACCCCTCAATGATTGCTCTGGTTGCCGCAGGGCAAGGAGTCGGACTGATGCCGAATGAAGGAGCCGCCCTGCCTCATTCCCAAGTTGTCTTTATGACACTCCACCATCCGATCTACTATGGGCGATCGACTGCTGCGTGGAGAAAAGAAACACCTACTAAATCTTTAGAGAAATATCTCCAAATTCTGTTTGAGAATGGAGAAGCGAGTGTCTAAGTCCCGATGAACTACCCCTGACTATTATCCTTATCTCAAGTTCGGACAATTAGTTATGATTCCTACAGTCATTGAACCCCACCCCGCTGCTTCCGTCTCCCCTCCCGAAGCGGCGGGGTGGGGATTAAGGGGTGGGGTTCTTGGGTTTTAATAAGTAATCAAGCAAACATGATATTATTCGCTGAATATGCTTGATCTCCAGAAATTTGTTCGGAAGTGCGATCGCTCAAATCGGTAAAAAATTCCATTAGTATCTATAGCTTTTGATATTCTCAATATCAGAGCAAAAATGCAAGGACAGTTAAGACATTTAAGCAATAATTTTGAAACAGTTAAGATAGGTCAGAAAAATATTTCATAAATTGATTCAAATTTGCTCAGTCTATAAAAAAAATTTATAAATTAGATCGGTTCGGTTGTTGATAACTGCATTGGGTATGTTCTCATCATCTCCTGCAATTCCACAGCCTCCCCATCAGGCGTATAAACGACCCCACCTGACATTGCCAACACGATTCTCTGCTTCCGCGCCCACTCGAACCATTCGCTGATAACGGCGGTAAGGGTATTCTTGCCCTTAGCCCCACTCTTGCACGAATTGATAAACAGGCCAGTCGGGTTATCGCACCAGCCTTCTGCGATGTCTGCGACAAGCCGCAAGCGTCTACGCATCCTTCACCCTAGCAATCGCCCCCTGTACATTCGCCCAATGCTTCTTAACCACCCCCAAGCATGGCTGGGGATTAATCCGCAATCTCCTCAACTCGTTGCAAACCTCTGCAATCTCCCGCTTGCTCACCTTACCCGTATTTGAATCAGCTTCGACCTCAGATGCGGAAAACTGGTCTTCATCAAAATCCAATTCTTCAGTCGAGTCATCCAGTTCAGGCTCATCAACATAGCAAAAGCTAGGTCTAGAAGGACTTTGGGAATTACCAGGTCGAGGAGGTAAAACGAAATACTCTGAAGAAGACATAGTTTTTTTGGAAGAATGCCTCAAACAAGAACCACGTACATATAACAGTGTTCAATTAGCTCAGAAATTAGAAAGCGATCGCTCTATTAAACTGAGTCCCGACAGATTAAGACGGGTACTCAAAAAAAGGGGGTTATTTGGAAACGAGCCAGAAAGAGCCACAAAGGGAAACAAGACCCGAAAGTCAAACAAATAAAGCAAGCAGACAAGGATATTGATGAAAAAAGAGACTCAATTATAAAACGCCCAAACCCTTGCTATTAAAGGATTCTTATACTTTAGATGCGTTTGCCCTGAGATGTTGTCTAATCATGTTTTGGCTTCAATTAGACATCTTAAAATGATAATTGTTGGTCGCTACGAGTACCAACTGCAACACAATAAACCGCGGCATGATGTCTCCCGTCAATACCCAACATGGCGTTCATGCTTATGTCATGGAATCCACCGATGCAAAGACTGTCGAGTCCCAATTGCACAGCCATTAGACACATATTTTCAGCCTGATGACCAGCTTCCAAAAGCGCAAAGCGGTAGCCGCGCGCACCGTATTTACACATCGATCGCATAAATACAGATGTAAATACGAACAGAGCATTGGCATTAACTGCGTAATCTTGTTGCAATAAGGGTTCTACAAAGTCTGCTGGCACGGCATCATTGACTCGATGCAACCCGTGACCACGGGCTTCATAGTGATACAATCCGGCAGCTAGACCTTCTACCGCCTGGGTGGATACGAAAATTTCAATTGGATAAAGTCCTCCCGCAGAGGGGGAGTTTCGAGCTTCATAGGTGTAACCATCCATTTCACGCAACCCATTGATGCCGCATCCTGCATCTAGTAACTGAGCCAATGAGATCAGTGGCATGACTGTATTCTCAAACGCTCGCACAGAACAACGTCGCTGCAAAAGCTCAGTCAGTGGGTTATCACGTGGTGCTGGCGGTAGTTCCAGAAAAGCAGCCTCTGGCAGATACCGCATTTCAGTAGCCGATACACGCTTGACATAACTTTGGGGTACTGGAGAGTTCAAATGATACAAAAGAGCTAACTCCAGTGGTTCGTTGACTTTGTACATCGCTTTGATTTCCTCATCTTCCGAACTACAAATTACGAATTACGAATTAGTACTAAGCCATAGGATGTGGGCAGGGATTTAAGTCACTTTCAGTACGTCGTCCACCATAACCCAACCTTTCTGGTACCTCAAACAAGCGCCGAGTCCCCAGTGGCTCTAATCCATAGCCAAAATATATAGGGACTAATTCACTTACCAAAGTCCGCACTACTCGAAAACCAAGCGATGCGATATCAGGAGTTGTAATCTCTACTAAATAAGGTTCAGCACTTACTGAATGCAACCTAGCAATTACTGATTGCAATTTCTCTGCTTCTGCTGAAGATGTGTAAGTTAATAAATCTTCGACTTTTACACATTGGTCATGGTGAAACAAAAAATCCAACTCACCCAGCCGAGCTGTTGTGTAGAAAAAAGCGCTGTGATCGTCCAAATCCTTAACATCTTCATATTTATTGAGATTAATCCCAGCACCAGCAGCCATGTGTTCTATGTCACCAAAACGGGCTTGGCAAACTTCAAAAATCGCCTTGCGAAGTGCTGTTGGCCCATCAAGATGACATCCCAGACCAGTTGCAACAGCAGGACTTTTACCTGAATGGTCAATTAACATTGCCATCACAACTGGGACTTTAATATCGGTGGTGAAGTTAAAAGCAACCAGTTCAATGCCAAATCGAGCGTAGTGGCGTAAAATTTCAGTCTCAATTCCTGGTCGGTGGTCGAAATAAATACGTGGAGCAGGTAAGCGATTTAACCATGTAATGATGAAAGCATCGCGCTCAATCAACTCGCACAAGCCACTATAGGCAGCAAACTCAAGAGTTGGGCCACTTGCCATGCCGTTAGAAGTCACGGGTAGAATATAATCTCCTGGTTGCTCCCCGTCCCAATCCAAATAAACAAAGAATGCTGGGATTAAAACCTGTTGCTTGCTTGCTAGAGCCAGGGCAGCCATCCACGAAGTCTGCGTTGTTGGATCGAAAGCTGGATAGGGAAAAGTTGGGTCAGAGTATTGTTTGTCAGAAAAGGAGAAAAAAGTTGGAGGAGAAACGGCGCGTTGGCTTTGCTCACCGTAGGCATCTTCTAATTCTGTGTAACTACTGAAAATTAGTTGCCTGTAATCAATGATACCACCGCAGTAGCGCTCTATAGCTTCGCCTATAGCACCAAAAATTGCTTGTTCATCAGTCATGCCCCTGCCTACGCCATAACGTAAATCATCCTGCTGTTTACGAAGCTGGAAATTTGCTAATTCAGCTTGCCACAAGACTGGCAAATCAAACTCTGTATAAGGTTTGGTAAACCTATTGATCGCGCGGATGATTCCAGTATGCGGGCTGACTAAATCGCGCCAGCGTGGACTAGCAACTGCTGCATTCACTGTGTTTTCTCCTGTCGTGAACAATGCGGACAACCAGGTTTTTTCAGCACAACGTTGTGAGTCAGCTTTGTGCTGAGCAAGTCTAGATGCAGTAATTTACCATTGGTGGCGATCGGTAGACCGAGTAACATTTTCACTGCCTCAAGAGCTATATAACTTCCAACCAACATCTGTCCTATCGGCAAACTTTCTCGCAGCCGTGGTTGAGAACGGCGTTCTCGGTCTAGAAACTGCTCAATCGCCAATTCTGCCTCTGGAAGCTTGGCACAAGCCATAGACCGCATCCGATAGCACAGATAGCAAGGGCCATCCTGAAAAAACACCAGTGGCCCAATAGTTCCTTCAACACCAACAGATCCGCCCGGTAGCAGTGGTCGCTGCATCTTTAGGCATAATCGATTCAAGCGATACGCTAGATTCACAGATACAGCATCGGTGGCCACAATCACGAGGTCAACGTCATCTAGTAAAGCATTTACTGTTGCGTCGTCAGTTAAAGGATCTGTGACGATTTCAGTTTGGGTTACTCCTGCGTTAGCGGAGCTTAACGAAGTTATCGCCTCAATTTGTTGAGCTGCTTCCACACCTTGAAAAGCACCAATTTTATTCACCTGGCTTGACATCATCAGGGAATCGCAAAGACGGAGAAAACCAATACCAGTAGTAGCCAAATTTGTTGCTGCTACCAGCCCTGAACCTCCGAGTCCGAAAACAGCAATTCTAGCGTTGGCTAATTGTTTCTGAACATCTTTTTGCTCAAAACCTAGCTCATGATAAAGGCTGATTTGAGGAAGTAAATAAGCATGACTATCTAAATCAACTGTATCCTCCGAAGATTCCATCACTAAGCGATTGTCAATCAAAAATTCTAAACATTGATTCAGTGAAGAATCTGTCAACTTTTCTCCTATAGCAGCCCGGATTTCTCCTATTGTTCGGGAGCCATCTAGTAAAGGTAATACAATTTTTTCTACATTATGCAGTGCTTGACCTTTTACTGTCAGCGTTCGTCGCGTCGTATTGAAGATCATAGTTTCTTCGTCATTGCAATCTGGCGGTGCAACGTGAATAACAATATGTTCTAATAGACGTAAACGCTGATTATCGTTTAATTTCATAAGCTTTGTTTTATTGTTTCAAGCTTCAGAAAAAATATGAAAACTCGGTTGTATCCGGAATGAGCGAAAGATTAAGTGGCAGTTCAAAAAAGAAAAAACCCTGTTTTTGCAGATTTAATACTCATGTAAGTAAAAAACAGGGTTTCTACGATTTTTTAGAGCAATAATTTGTGGCTCTAATTTCAGAAAAATTCGCTTTCTAGAATTACTGAATTGCTGTTCTATCTACAGGTTGTTTAATATCCGAATCCAACCCGATCAGTGTCTTCTATCACACCCGATATTATTCCAGAATCACTAATTTTACATCCACCACAACCTTTACATCCACCGCAGCCACTGCATCCGCAGCCACGGCATCCGCAACCACGGCAGCCACATCCACGGCATCCGCATCCACGGCATCCGCAACCACGGCAGCCACATCCACGGCAGCCACATCCACGGCATCCGCCGCAGCCACCACAATTAGCAAACCATCTTTGGGTAATCGGAGAGTCAGATTCTCCTGGCATTGCTAATTTTTCTAAAGCCGCTATTTCCTCATCAGACAACAGAAGTTGTTCTAGTTTGTCTACTTTATCTGCCAAACGCATATCTATTGTTTGTTGGGTCAGTGTTGTTTCTGCAAGCATTATCACTTACTCCTTTTAACTTCAACTTAATAGCCTGTCCGTAAATCTGCATTCAAATTTGTGAATTCCGTGGATGTTGTTTTTAAATCAACCAGTTTTCACTTTTAAACAAGCAAATGTGAAGAATGACCAGAAAATAATACAAAGATTAATTAATGTTTAACTATCATCTCCATCCAGATATAGTTAAACAACAAACACTACAGTTTTTATTCAGAGTCTTAACTAGTCCACAAAAGATCAAAATCACTTGATTGTAAGTGCAGGAAAATCCCAGGTGAGATTTGTTTTCCCTAAAACCTTGTCTTTGATAAAAATTTTGCTATTGTTAGCGTCGTATTGTCTTTTTTCGATCGTCTAATTTCTATAACAATATCTTTTTCTCTAGTTTTTTATTCTTTCTGAAGTAGTACTTTATTGATTATTAAAAGTAGTCTTACTCTTTCTAAAGTAGGATTATTTTTAGTTTTGATAGCACCTAAGATATTAAGCTGCATCGTGTTACTCGTGCAGAGAAACTAAAAAAATTGAGAATACAAAGCATCTTGACGGTTAAAAGCAATTTTTGAATAGTGTTCATAGCAAATTTCAAGTTGGTGAATTTTACAACACAAGTCTCAAACTCAGGGATCAAAAATATTTTTCTTAACACAGAATAAAAAATCAGGTTTAATTGATGAGCGATTTAAGAGTTTGGTTTGAAGACTACACTAGAGCTTTATTTCGTTCTCTACCCTTGTTATGGACAGCAGCACCGAAGGAAATGGTCTTTCTCGTCGCTGTCACTTTATTACAGGGGTTTCTCCCTGCTATAAGTGTTTGGATTACCAAGCTAGTGGTAGATACTGTAACAACGGCCTTGACATCGGGCAGAGAATTAAGCTACTCAATTTTGTGGCCTTTGGTAGCGGGATGGGTAGGAGCCTTGTTACTAGAGACGCTCTTGTATCCTTGGGTATTCGCACTTCAAGGAAATCTCAATGACAAGTTAATGGCTCACATTAGCTTATTGTTAATGGGTAAAGCTGATACTTTTCCAGACCTGAGCCGTTTTGAAGATTCTCAGTTTTATGATGAACTACAACTTCTCCAAGAACAAGTCAGCTATAAGCCGTTGAACTTACTGGAGAATTTGGTTGAATTAGGTCGGTCTTTTGTGACACTCATTGTGATAGTTGGGCTACTAATTCCCCTAGCTTTTTGGATACCACTGGTGATTGCGATCGCTACCATACCCCAAATAGTGGTTTCTTCCCAGTATGGAAAAGCTATTTGGCTAACTTTATTTGAGAACAGTCCTCAAGCTAGGAGAATGGAGTATTACACTTCGGTGATGCTCACTGATACCTATGCCAAAGAAATGAGGTTGTTTCAGCTAGGTTCGTTTTTTATCGGGCGTTACCTGCAAGCATTCCAGTCTTTACATCAATCTATGCGCCATCTGAGGGGCAAGCAAGCATTTTGGTCATCTAGCTTGGCTATTCTGAGTACTTTAGGGAATGGTTTTTCTTTTTACTGGGTAGTACAAAAGGCTTTCAGAGGAGACTTTAGCCCAGGAAGTGTGCTTCTGTTCGTACAGTCATTAACTTACTTCCAGAATAATCTAGAAAGATTTATTGCTAATTGGCTGGATCTGTTTGAAAATATTCTTTACATGCAGCAGTTTTTCAACTTTCTCGATAGTCCAATCCCAATGCCGCTGAGCATACCTGGAGAGAAAGTACCAACTCCGATTCGTTCAAGCATTACTTTTGAAAAAGTTGACTTTTGCTACCCAGATGGTCGATTAGCCCTCAAAGATATTTCTTTTACCCTGTACCCTAGGCAAACAGTAGCCATAGTAGGAGAAAATGGAGCTGGTAAAACTACTCTAGTTAAGCTGTTGACTAGATTATACGATCCAACGACAGGAAGTATTTTAGTTGATGGCATAGACTTGAGAAATTTAAATTTAGAGCAGTGGCGACAGCAAATTGCTGGAGTTTTTCAGGACTTTGGTCACTATGCGCTCACACTGGGAGAAAATATCGCTTTAGGAAACCTAGCAGCCCTAGAGCGTCCAGATATTCTGAGATATGCAGTTGAAAAAGCCGATATTGCCAAACTAGTTGATCGTTTTCCCACAAAAGGGGATACACCGCTGGGCAAGCAGTTTGGCGGTACAGAACTTTCTGGAGGTCAATGGCAAAAGTTAGCTCTGGCTCGTGCTTTTGTCCGCCAAGAAGCCCAGCTATTACTTCTGGACGAGCCTACTGCTGCACTTGACCCCCGCAGCGAGTCCGATCTCTACCTTCGTTTTATTGAGCTAACTGAGGGCAAAACTACCATCCTGATTACCCACAGATTGGCTTCAGTACGAATGGCTGACCGAATCTTAGTCCTTAAAGCTGGCCATTTAATTGAGGATGGCACTCATCAGGAACTTTTACAGCATGGAGGCGAATATACTACACTGTGGAATATGCAGGCACAACAGTACGGCATTTCTGCTCAACATTGACACACTCGCTGGCTCAGAGGATGTTTGAAAAGTCGGACAGGGTGTAAAAAAGCTCTCCCAGTATAAGCTGTGAATGGATAATAAACAGCACCGAGAGAGCAACATGAGTAAAGCATACCCCAGTAACCTCACCCGAACCCAATATGAATTTCTCAGTGACATGATTCCAGAAGCAAAACCCGGTGGTCGAAAACGAGAAATCGATATATGGGAAGTCCTGAATGCGATTTTCGCGAGTTCTGGTTGAAGGAGTGACATGGCGGGGATTACCAGGCGACTTTCCGGTCTGGCAGACGGTATACACCTATTTTCGGAACTGGCGCAAAGATGGGAAGATGGGCAAACAAACCTTTGAATACTTTTACAGAAGCTTTAGAGGCTTTCAGAACAGCTATGTATGCACCGATTTTTTGACTGGTTGACCCTCAATCATCACCTGTTTGCTTCTTATAAAGCCAGTTTAGGCTATATTTGGGCTTGATTTTTGTTTAAGTCCCGTTAATAATTTCAGTTGTACTGTGAGGCTATGGAATGGAGAATTGAGGAATGGAGAATTGATGGTTGGGGTGCAGCATTTGAAGTCTTATGAATACTTGCCGCAGGAGTGTCAACAAATGCAGATGATCTGCGATCGCATCAGCAGAATATATTCCGATTCTCTGCAGGAGACAGTCAAAAATCTGTTGCAGTATCAAATAAGTTAAGACCAAAAAACTAAATCTCCTCCCGCATTTTTCCAATAAAAGAGCTAATTGTTATACGCTCTCCAATGCCTGGTAAGACTTCATGAAAATTACGGCTGTTGAAGATAACCAAATCTCCTGTGAGTGGAATATTATGCTTTACTTCTGAGTTAGCTACTAAGGAAGAATCGTAGCCATAGGAACCAGGAATTTTATATTTTTCATCTTCAGGCTGCCACTGGCAGTTGTAGACTTTGCAGATACCACCTTGGCTAGGAGCTTTAATATATACATTCCATACTAGTTGAGAAGTAATATTTCCTATTGTCCAATCTGGAGCATCTAACCCTGCAAAGTCTAGGTGTAACAAGGCAATATTGATATGACGTATCAACCCCGCAAAATAATACCCATACCCTTCATTTTCGTATGCAATTTGTACTTTACTTGATACATTCTGGCGCAAAATTGTTGCTAAACGTTTTAGCGGGTCAAAAGATAAATAAGTTACTTTATTATAAGTTTCAGTAGCTTTTCTAACTCCATCAAAATATCCTGATTTATTCCTATTCCTATATTCAAATTGAGTAATGCCAATTCTGCCTATAGGTGGTTTTACATTTATATAAAAATCAAACCCAACTTTTTCAATTGCTAATGCTAATTTATGGCATTCTTCAATTGAAGCAAAGCGAATGTCTATATGTTTTAAATTAATTTCTAAGTGCGGATTTATTATAATCTCACCAGTATTGGTGTAATGCCCAACAATCACATAACGACCCCCATTTCTCGTCATATTCAAGCCCTCTTTGACAGCAATGGGAATACTTGTGGCTTCAATAGTCACATCAGCACCGTTGAATTTCTTTGAGCAGAAATCTTACAGATTCGGTTTTGCTTCGTTCTGAATATATCAGCTTAAGAATGCTTTCAATTCCAAAACTCGCTATATATTCTCCGATAATACCTACAAGACCAAGCAGTCCTAAACCGCCTAATAAGCCCAACGGCCCTCCCAAAGATGAGAGTAGAGTAACAACAGCGACGACACTACCCCCTGATGTAGCAGTTGCAATCACAAACAGTATGCCAGGAAGACCTAAACCAGCAATTTTTTTGACGAGTTCATCCATTTTACTTACCTATCGATCCTCAATTTTTAGTGAAAATAAGCCCATCACAACCGTTTATATATTTGTTATTTTGGTCATATCGTTTTAATCTCTAAACAAAAATAAACTCTAATCTTTAAAATACTCATAGACATTAAACTCTTATCCATTTCAGCACATGAGTATCTTTATCATAACGGTAGGTAAAGCCGTCCCTGGCATTAATCGATTCGCCTTTGCTTGCCTTACTTCTAATAGTTTTAATGGAATAGAAGGTTAATTCAGCCATTTCCTTATGAGAAAGTCCTTCACTTATGGCTTTTTGGCTCAATCTTTCTAATTGATTCTGGTTAGGCAAACTATCCTTAGTAATCCCAGTGTTGTCAGTAGAGTTCTGAGTTATTTTTTGATTTCGATAATCTTGCACAGTTAAAACTTGCCAACTGGAATCTTGTGTAAGTTCCAGAACCCATTGATGATAATCAAATAGGCTTTCCCGGTGTCCTACACTGATAAACGTTGTTTTCGTTGCTTGTAATTGTTGATATAAACTTGCTTCATTTTTTAAATCCAAAGCACTTGTTGCTTCATCTAATATTGTGAACCGAGGATGAGTCACTAATAGGCGTGCGAACGCAAGGCGTTGTTGTTCTCCCAATGACAATATATTCTCCCAAGGAACTTCTGTATCAAAGCCTTCAATTCGACTTAGCAAGTTTTGTAGATTCACTTGTCGCAAAACGTCCTTAAGTTCTGCGTCAGTCATTTGACGATTAGTTTTCGGATAGAGTAACTGTTCGCGCAGAGTTCCCAAGATGATATAAGGACGTTGTGGTAGGAATAAGACATCTTTTAAGGTAGGTCGCACGATACGACCAGTTCCCGCATTCCATAAACCAGCGATCGCTCTCAATAGAGAACTTTTACCTCTACCACTTGGCCCAACAATTAATAAACCTTCTCCCGGTTGAACGGATAATGATAAATCTTCAACGATTACCTGTTCAGAGTTAGGAGTTTGCAAAGTGACGTGTTCAAAAGCCAGATGATTTTCTTCTATTGTTTTAATAGTACTGGCATCTTCTGCTTGTTTAGTTATGTTTTCTAAAGCATCTGAAAACTCAGATAATCGCTGAACATAACTAGAAAATTGTCCGGCAATTCCAAATTGAGTGATTAATTCTCCCAAAGCAATAGCAAATAGATTACAAGCTAAAGCGGCTTGTCCAAGTTGTCCAAAATCAATTTCATCTCTAATATATAAAGGTGCAAGTACTAAAAAGGGAAATATTTGAATAACAGATTGATATCCTCTACTAAAAATTTCCAAACTTCTTTCCCAACCTATCTTGCGTTCAATATTCTTGAGAAGTTTAATAAAACGCCGTTCCAGGATATTTGATTCTTGGTCTTCTCCTTGAAAAAAAGCTATCGATTCAGCGTGATTTCGCACATGGGTTAAGGCATAGCTGTAGTCAGCTTTAAATGACAGTTCCTCTTGATTAATCTTAGTTAATTCTTGATTTAAGTAAACAGCAATTAAATTGCCTAGTACCGTATAAGCAAGTAGAATCAGCGCAATATTTTGAGAAATTGACCAAACAATTATTAAGAAAGTCACCATTTCTAAAGCTTTTTCCAGAAAAGTAGCAGAAAAGTTCAGAGCATTAGTAGTAACAGGTTCAATTTCTTGAGATAGTCGCTGATCTGGGTTATCAATATCTGCTTGAAAATTTATTTTATAATAAGCACGATTACTTAAATATTTATCTAAAATCTGATTATTAAGGCATTTGTACCAATCAAGAGCGATTTGTTTTCTGATGAATTTAGAAAATCCTGCTAAAAGGGTTACGCAGACAAGTACAACAATATTTGTTATTAAAATATTAATAAATTTAGAATAATCTCTGTCTTGAATTAGGCTATCAACCAGATAGCGATTAACAAAACTATTATAAGCAGTGGTACCCACAAGACCGATTATTAGTAGTATCAGCAGAATCAGTGTCGCCCAGCTACGGATCGCATCTGAAAACGCTCTTTCTCCTGGCTTGGTTGGATACCAGTAAGACCCAGCGATCGCTTTGATATCGCCCCAAAATTGAAGAAAATCTGAAAAAGGATTTTTCTGAGATTGAGCTTGAATAACTTGGGTTGTCATATTTTATAATCTTGATTGTCAGAAGCAATTAGTGTTGTGATTACAGCAGGGTTACACCACCATCCACAGGTAAGATAACCCCTGTAATATAAGGATTTATCATCAAACTCAACACTGCTTGCGCCAGTTCTTCTGGTTGCCCAAGATGCTGGGTAGGTAAAGCTGTTTCACCCCATTTTGACAGATCCGCTAGCTCAGACTCGCTTTGATATGTCAATACGCTTCTATCCTCGATTATGCCAGGAGCAAGAGCATTCACACGAATTGGTGAGAGTTCCAAAGCTAACGTGCGCCCAAATACTGCAACAGCCGCATTGGCGGCGGCGATTACTGAAATACCACCCATCTTTGAAGGTTTGGAGATAGTGACACTGGATGTCAGGGTAATCGAGCCATCAGCCGCTATATATTTCACCGCCGCACGCACAGCATAAAACGTTGCCCAGAATTTTTCCATCGCACCTTGAGCCGTTTGGGTTGTCATCTCTGTTAACAGCGATCGCGGCATATTTCTATCTGGTACAGCCGTGACAACTAAATGATCGAAGTTGCCAATTTTCTCAAATAGCGCATCAACGGAAGCCTCGTTCAAGATGTCAACAGCGATCGCTTCAACATCAAAAGAAACTAAATCCTTGAGTTGATTTAATTTGTCTTGTGAGGGCCCTGATATGACTACCGACGCTCCTAGTTGAGATGTTTTAGTGGCGATCGCTAGATCGATCCCCGAGCTTGCGCCAATAATCACTACTTTTTTGCCTGATAGCGACTGAGACATTAATTGATTACCTTCTTTTTACTTTTTACTTGCTTTTTAGTCTGTTTACGCAACCAATTAAACCAAATTTCTAATCCTTCACCTACTTTAGTAGAAACAGGAATAATCTCAACATCAGGATTTATCTGACGAACGTTTTTTTCAATTTGGCTAATATTAATATCTAGATAAGGAACTAAATCTATTTTTGTAATCAGCAGACAATCTGCCTCTTGAAACATAATCGGATACTTTAGTGGTTTATCCTCTCCTTCTGTAATGCTTAATAAAGCGACTTTTACGTGTTCTCCAACTTCAAATTCAGCAGGACAAACTAAATTACCGACATTTTCAACTAATACTAAATCAAAGTCTGAAGGATTATATTCATGTTCCAGACGATGGATACCACCAGCTACCATTTTAGAATCTAAATGACAAGAACGCCCTGTATTAATAGCGATTACAGGGACATTATATTTCTCTAGACGTTCCGCATCTAAATTAGTTGTCATATCGCCTTCAATGACGGCTATTTTTAACTCATTACTTAAAGCCGCCAGTGTGCGTTCTAATAACGCAGTTTTCCCTGCGCCAGGACTACTCATAATATTGAAACAAGTAATTCCCCATTCATCAAAATGCGCTCTGTTATGGTCAGCACCTTGTTGATTGGCGTGCAGTAAGTTAATTCCTAATGTTGCGTCAAATGTTTGATGCATAAACGTACTCAATTTTATCAATTTTCAACTCTCTACCTGAGCGAATATCCTCCATTGGAGAATTGCATGTAGGACAAGCGTACTGTAAACCAATTTGCGGTGAATATTCCTGTTGACAACGATGACAAAAAGCAATCAGTGGGATTTCTTGAATAATTAGTTTAGCTTTTTCTAAAAAGGTGTTGCGTGTTTGGACTTCAAAAGCAAATTGTAAACTAGCCGGTTCAACGCAAGTAAACTTACCGACAGTTAAGTGAACTTGAGAAATTTCTAGATGTTCGCTTTGAGATTCCCACCAATCTTTTACTGTTAAAATCAGTGCTTTTGTCATGTCAGTTTCGTGCAAAATTTACCTCCATTCTTCAACTAATTCGGGTTGGGCTTCGGGATGAATATATGCAGGCTTTTCTTTGCGCGGTAATTGACCGGATAAAACTAGATGTGCCATTGCATCGCAAATTACTCTTGTCGCCATTAATGATGTCATATCACTAATATCATAAGGCGGTGAAACTTCCACCACCTCTAAGCCACAAACAGGCACATTTTGGATAATTTTTCCCAACAAATATAAGGCTTCACGCGGTAATAAACCACCAGGTTCCGGCCAGCCAGTCCCAGGTACAAAACCAGCATCAATACAATCAATATCAAAACTGATATAAACGCAATCTGTACCGTCTAATGCTCTTTCTAGAGCAAAATCAACGGCTGCATCTAAACCCATTTCAGTAATGTCTGTGACTGTTAAGATATTTGTGGCTCTTTCTCGGCAGACTTTCACACCTTGACGCGGTACTTGCCAGCCACCAATCCCCAGCTGTACTAGGTTTTTAGCTGGAGCATTTTTAATATTTGTGGCGTGAAACCAAGGACAAGTGTGCATTCTTTCGTCTAAGTCTGTTTCTTGGGTGTCTACATGGCGATCAAAGTGAATAATTCCTACTTTTTTATCGCCTAAATGACGACAAACACCCCGAACAGTAGGAAAACCAATTGAATGATCGCCTCCCAAAATTATTGGAAATGCACCAGAATTGAAGATATGTGCAATGCCTTTAGAAATTTGGTCAAAAGACTTTTCATTATTAGCTGGAATAGTAAAAATGTCGCCTACATCACATAAAGTAATCTGCTCGCGCAAGTCTACACCAAATTCAAAATTATAGGGGGTGTATAATGCAGAAATGCGTCGAATTCCTTGGGGGCCAAAACGCGTCCCAGGTCGATAAGTAGTTCCAGAATCGTGGGGAACACCAACGATCGCCACGTCATATTCACCTACTCTTCGTACATCCTCCAAATACGGTGCTTTTAAGAAAGTATTAATCCCTGCAAAGTGGGGAAGTTCGCCGCGCGAAAAGGTAGGAATCGAGCGATCGCGTATACTTTCTGCCGCTTCTAACCCTAATTCTAGTCCTCTGGAAACCTCCTGTTGCCAACCTGTAAGCGGTAAATTGGCTTCTTTTTCTAACGCGCGTCCGGCTTGTGTAGAACGTCCCTGGAAATGAGAATTAGGATCGCTAAAAGATTGTTCACTCATATATATCTTAATGGCATTATTATTTGTAGCTAACCTTTATATCGTATAGCGATGTGGCAAAATTGTTTGAGTCGATTTATTCTTCATTATTACAACAATCCTAAAAATCAAGAATAAGTTGTTATTGTAACTTGGCCCAAATTCCTTGACAGCGTTCAATAACTAGTCCCTGAAAAATTGATTGAATTGAAGGGTGAACTTCTATTTTGTACAGAGAAAAAAGACCAGTAGGACTTTTAATATTTAACTCTCTTCGAGTCAAGGATAATGCTTGCGATCGGTGGAGTTCCACAGCTTGAAGTAAACCTGGATAACTCAAATTACGTAAAGCTAATTGACCATTTTTTGTGATATATATGGCATCATTTTGAAAAAGATGTTCTAAGCTCAAAAGTCCTGCATGTACATCCACATCTTTTTCTAAGCCTCCTAAACGGTGAGCGTCTAAGCCAAAGCGGATGCAGAAATTCACAGCTACTAACTTCCCAGCTTCAATTGCAGGTAAAGCGCAAGCTGCAAACTCAAACCCCAAGCTATCAGCACGCCATTCCTCTGTACCAGCATAAGTATAGTTTTGGAAAAACTTATGCTTTAACTTGAAGTCAAATCCTAAACCACTCGCGTGTCCAGCTTCATGCACTTGAGTATCTGCATGGCGATAGCGTTCGTAATTGATTTCATCTTCTAAAGGTTCTAATAAGAAATTAGCCGTTTCATATTCAAAGATTTTTTGGATACATTCGCGGCTAGAACCTAAAAAACGTCGTTGCTGCTCGCTTGCATTGTTTAATACGGGGCCAGAAGCACTGTTAGCAAAACACCATCTATACGGGACAACAAAAGCTTCACCACTTTCACCGTTGATATTACCGCAACTGGCAATTTCGGTAAAAGAATAGTTTCTTGGAACTGGTTGGCTGAGTTTGCCAAATTTTTCCCGGCAGAGATTTTCTAATTGTTCGATAGATGGCTCTTGGGTGTCGTGTAGTTTCCCATAAATTGCACTTAAAGCTACGTGGGGTTGGGATTGTCGGTTGATTTTGTAAGGTGCAATAATTAGGAAATAACCATTTTTCCCTATAAAATCCTTATTAATAAAGCCTTCAGATAAGATATTCCAATCGTTGTTTTCTAAAGCATCCGCTGTTTTTAATAGCCAACAAGAAGGAATTTCGCCAGAGTTTACCGCCTGTTGACGTAGTTTTTTGATAGCCCTGGCGATTTCATCTCGCTCAATATCTTGGACTATTTCTTTAGTTAATTCTTGTTCGTTGGTACAAATTGTTGTCATTATTCTATCTTTTTATTTGCTTGATTCATTAATTTCAAATCCACAATCTAAAATTGTTTGACTGGCTTTTTTATTGCAACTAACAAATAGGTTATAGATGAAGAACTTAGCAAATTATCAATGGCAGATATATTTACCTGATAGGTTTGTTCATCTATCTCTCCTGCTTGCCATTCTGTTTCAATTGAAGATTTTAGATATCGGTAATGTGTTAGCCAGCACTCATCTGTTACGTCCACAAATTCTAAGAGTTGAAATCCTGCTTGTTGATAAAGATTTTTATACGTCTTAATATCTTTCTCTTTAACAATATTTGTTTGTGGAACAATCCAATCACCAAAAAGCTGTGTATTATCAAAAATGATATCAGAGAGAATAAGATGACCACCTGGTTTTAATACACGCCAAGCTTCTTGGATAAACTTCTTTCTAGTCTCAAAGTAGAAGGCAGCTTCTACACAAATGATGTTATCAAATAAATCATCATTAAATTCCATTTCTACAGCATCCATGCAAATAAATTTGCATTCTGGGGAGTTAATTGTACATCTTTCAATTTGTTGGGATGACATATTAATACCCACAACATCATTAGACGAATAATACTTGAGTAAATAATTAGTCGTTGCGCCTAAACCGCAGCCCACATCCAGAATATTACCCTGCTTTTCGGGAAGAAATTCTAAAAGCTTTTCTATCAGGTTATGACAAGCTGACTGCTGATTCTGAGTATCCTCCAGCCAATAACCTACATTAAAAAACTCTTCTTCTCCATATAATTTTCTAGTCACTGGGTTGAGAATTAAACTGTCGAAGTTGCTGATATATTCGCTTTTATCCATTTTCACCTTATTAGCGATCGATTATTAGTTAATAATTCTCCTCTTAACTACTCCTTTACTTTCTGGATACAAGCCTTCAACCTTTCGGCTAAAACTTGCACATGGGGTTCAGCCATCAGCGTGATATGATTTCCTAGTACAAATTGGATATCCACTTCAGAACAAAACGCACTCCAGCCCAAGGATAAGTCCTTTGTATTCTCAGCATTTAAATGATTATTCGGGTCGTCTGCTAAATCCTCCTCAGCCCGTAGAATTGTCAGTTTACCGGGATAAATCTGTTTTGGTTGATAATCAATTAGACACAAACAACTGGTTTTATAAGCTTCTATCAAATGTCGCAGTTGAGAAGTTTGTGCATCAGGAGGCAACATATTAGCCATTTTGAAATACTGTAAAACGTATTTTAGTTGCTCCTCCTTAGTTAAACCTTGGAGAGTTTCGTAGGAAACATCAATGTCTTTATCTAAATAAAGTTTGATTCCTCTACTCACCTCAACCAACCATCTAACATTATCCCAATCAACATAATCAGCCAGGAATTGCTTGTCTTTATAGTTGGATGCAGAAGCATCAATTACAGCTAATAAAGCAACTTTATGTCCTTGAGAAACCAACTGCTGCGCCATTTCAAAAATAACGTTACCGCCATAAGAATGACCTCCCAAAAAGTAAGGCCCCTGTGGCTGTACAGTTTGCATTGCTCGTATATAATGACTTGCTATATCTTCCAGTCGGGGGGATGAACCTAATTCATGTACATTATGTTCAAAACTATATAAAGGTTGGTCTTGTCCTAAATAACGCCCTAAATGATAGAAGTAGTAAGGGCTACCAGGAGCGCCAGGAACGCAAAAGAAAGGTACATTTGAACCATGCGGCTGAAGTGCTACCAAACAAGAAAAATTAAATTCCTGGGAGTCTTTTTGAATAATTGTCGCCAACTGTTCAACAGTTGGATTTTGAAAAAGAGTTGTTAGGGGTAAATTTTTCCCAAATTGCTGCTGAATTTGAGTCATTAAGTAACTAGCTAAAAGCGAATGTCCACCCAGATCGAAAAAGTTATCTTGAACGCTTATCTTGTCAACCTTGAGAATTTTTGACCAGAGTTGTATTAATTGCATTTCTAACTGGTTACGGGCTTGGACAAATTTTTTGGAGTTATCTGTGTAAGAAATGGCTTTTAATGCACGGCGGTCTACTTTACCGTTTTGTGTTAATGGTAGAGATTCCAGGATGACAAAAGCCGATGGCAGCATATAGCTAGGCAGTTTATTACTCAGGAACTGGCGCAGTTGTTCCGTTGTGATGGTAACTCCTTTTGGCGGTACTACATAGGCAACTAACCGCTTCTCGCCAGGGGTATCTTCATGGACGATGACGCAACATACTTGCACATCTTCATGTTGACTAAGGACAGCTTCAATCTCTCCCAACTCAATACGGAAGCCCCGAATTTTTACTTGGTTATCAATTCGTCCTATGTATTCAATATTGCCATCGGGTAAATAACGTACTAAATCTCCCGTTTTATATAATCTGCTCTCTCCTGCCTCTTGCCTTCTGCCTTGTGCCTCCACAAAAGGATTAGGAATGAATTTCGCTTGTGTTAACTCACTTCGGTTGAGATAGCCACGTGCTAGTCCCGCACCACCAATGTGTAATTCTCCTGGCACACCAACGCCAACTGGTTGGAGATATGCGTCTAAGATATAAACTTGTGTGTTACTAATGGGGCGACCGATGGGGATTGATTCTATATTTGCCTCATTCGTTCTAGGGATAGGGTAACAACAAGTAAACGTTGTGCTTTCTGTAGGTCCGTATCCATTAATGATTTGTGTAAGAGGCAGATTTTCTAAAGCTTTACGGACGTGAGTAACCGAAAGTGCTTCACCGCCAATGAGTAACTGTTGAATTCCTGACAATGCTTTTTCGTCATCATCAATGATGGAGTTAAATAAAGCTGCCGTTAGCCATAAAATCGTAATGCCATGTTTTTCGATTACTTCACGCAGATTTTGAGATGTGGGAATCGTTCCTGGGAACAGAACGCATTTTGCACCATGCAGTAAAGCTCCCCAAATCTCGAAGGTAGAAGCATCAAAAGAAATTGGGGCTAACTGAAGAAATGTTTGTGTGGCATCTAAATTAACGTAATTTGCGCCAAATAATAGACGATTCACGCCACGATGAACAACTTCAACTCCTTTAGGCTGACCTGTAGAGCCGGAAGTATAAATTATATAAGCTAAGTTAGTTGCTCGTACATCAGTAGTGGCATTATCCTGACTACATTGCTCAATCAAGTGAGCGTCACTATCCAAACAAACTACCTGTGCAGTATATTCAGGTAATTTATTAACTAGCGATCGCTGAGTCAGTAATACGGAAATTTGAGCATCACGCAGCATAAAGCTTAAACGCTCTTGGGGATACTCAGGATCGAGTGGTACATAAGCTCCACCTGCTTTGAGAATGCCCAATAATCCCACAATCATGTCTAAAGAACGCTCTACACAAATACCAACTAGCTGATCGGCTCCTACACCCAAGGACTTGAGGTAGTGCGCCAAAGAGTTAGCGCGACAATTCAACTGGTGGTAAGTGAGTTGTTCATCCTCAAACACTAAAGCCACAGCATCCGGTGTACGCTGCACTTGTTCCTCAAACAACTGGTGGATACATTTATCAGAAGGATAGTTTGTTTGAGTATCGTTCCACTCCACTAACAATTGATGGCGTTCTGCTGCACTCAACATTGGTAATTGGGCAACTCGCGTTTGTGGATTTGCCACAATTGCTTGAACTAAAGTTTGAAAATGCTCGGCTAGGCGGGCGATGGTTGTCGCCTCAAATATATCAGTGTTGTAACACCAAGTAGCCTCCAGACCACCGGGTACTTCCCAGAAGTTAATTTCTAAGTCAAACCTAGCTTGCACATCAAGTGGTAAGGCAATGTTCTGCATATTTAAACCTGACAAATTACCCGAAGATTGTGGGGCATTTTGCAGGGAGAACATCACCTGTACCAGGGGGTTCCGACTCAAATCTCGTTCTGGCTGAAGTTTTTCCACCACCATCTCAAAAGGTAAATCTTGGTGGGCGTAGGCTGACAAGGTTGTTTGCCGTACTTGTGCCAAAAATTCTGCAAAGGTGGGGTTGTCTGAAAGGTTTCCTCTCAATGCTAGGGTGTTAGCAAAAAATCCCATTAACTGCTCGACTTGGGAGCTGTTGCGGTTGGCGATGGGGGAACCAATAAGAATATCTGACTGACCGCTATAGCGAGACATTAACACCATAAAAGCCGCCAGTAGCGTCATAAACAAGGTTGTTTCCGACTCTTGGCTCAACTGCTTGAGGCTTTGTGTGAGGTGGCGATTTAGGAGAGAATATTCGACTCCACCCTGAAAAGACTGGAGTGGGGGTCGTGGGCGATGCCTACGGCGAGCTTCGCTAACGCTTGGTAATTCTAGCACCAAAGGCGCACCTGCTAACTGTTGTTGCCAGTAGCTCAGTTGACGTTCCAAAACTTCGCCTGTAAGCCATTGGCGTTGCCAAAAGGCAAAGTCAGCATACTGGATGGTCAATTCTGGGAGTGGGTTGGGCAATCCTTGAGTAAAAGCTGCATAAGCTAGTGAGAATTCCCCAAAGAAGATGCTTAAAGACCAGCCATCATAAATAATATGGTGCATCTTCAACAGCAGTACATAATCCTGTTCGCCCAATTGCAGTAGAGTAAACTCTACTAATGGCCCCACAGCCAAATTAAAAGGCTTGGATGCAATGTACTGAGCCATTTGCCGAATTTGGGCTGTTTGTTCCTCTGCTGACAAACCCTGTAAATCATGGATGGGTAAATTTAAGGCTTGAGGAGGAGCAATTTTTTGAATAGGTTTTCCCTCTACCGTGGGGAAAGTGGTTCTTAAAACCTCGTGGCGACGAATCAATTCACTCAGGCTTTGTTCCAGTGCAGCTATATTGAGAGAGCCGTTGAGCCGCAACGCCTCTAGCATATTGTAAGATTGACTGTCTGGTGAAAGCTGCTGTAAAAACCAGAGTCTTTGTTGGGCAAAAGATAGGGGTAAATCTTCCTTTCGTGAGACGGGAACAATGGCTAATTCACCAGAGCTAGAGGCAGTTTTTGTTTCTTTTAAAAAGGCGAGAATTTCTGGTTTGATTGTGCCTATTTTTTCCTTAATTTCTGCTGTCATTGCTCCTTTAGGAGACTGATAGCGTAGCTTATCTTCTTCCAGCCAAATTTTAATATCTAAACTATTTAAATAAGATAAAAATTCTACTACTTTCATTTGCCAATTGCCTCCCAAAGCTGTTGTTTGACCAGTTCTAAATTGCGCGGTTCGCTCTTAGGCTCAAAAAGTCCATCAGCCTCCCATGTACTAGCATCGAGACTAATTGCCCAAGCGTTTAACCAGGAATTAGAGCTAACTTTAGGTAACATCTCTGGCATTGTATCCTCTAGAGCCAAGTGAAACATAATTTGCGCCACTTCCTCCAACAGTTTGAGGCTAAGGAAATAATTTTCCAGAATTTCTGACTGCGTTTGATTATATTTTAAGTTGCGCGATCGCAGTTCATTAACAAAAGGAATCGCTAAATAATCAATAAATTCAAAATTAACCCGATGCAAAGATTTATTCGCCCAATCTCGACACAAATGTTGCATCCGGTAGGAAAGGGGGAAAAATTTACTATTGTTATGTTGAACTTTAATTCTCAATTGCCGATTCAGGAAGATAGAATTAAACATCATCAAACCGCTGAATGTCCATCCTGCTAAAACATCCCAAATGAATTTCATGGACATTGCTGTGCCGTTACCCAAGCAGTAATAGGCGTTTTGAATATTAAAGGTTACTCCATCGCTATAGCTTAGATAAAAGTGATTAGCATTTTCAACTGTATCCTCAACAAGTTTACCTTCAAGATCGAGTTCAATCATTTGGGTAGTTAATGAATTGCCAAACCCAATATTATCTGTACCTGGAGAATAAAATGGATCGGGAAATGTCCCAGCTTCCCCGACACAAGCCCAACGATTCAAGGAAAATACTTGTTTGGATGAGTAACTATATTTAGGCATTTTCTTAAAGTCTTTGGGTTGTCTATCTTTTAAATGAAAAGCCAAAATTGGTTCGTTTTTCTTTAACCATTGATAAGCCAGTTCATAGTTATGATAATTCTTCAAAGGATGAATGTCTTGGCGAGCGACAATTCCAATACTGGTATAACCAGTAGACAAAGGAATTGTCCAAACCCAGTATCCTTCACCGCATAAATGATTAGTGGAATAATAACGGTTTTTGTGAGGAACGCGATTATGCCATTTTTCTTCACTACTAGGCACAAAATCACACAGATCGAAGCGACCATCAACTCGAAACCAAACAGCACCAAATTGCTCGTTATTAGGTTTATCTAAATTCAGTTTTCTCTGGAGAAATCGACGGCGACCCATTGCATCAACTACCCACCGTGCTTTAATTATATTGTTTTTTTTATTATCTCCATTCCCCTGAGTATAAACAATTTTATGATGTTGCTGTAACCCGACCGCGAGTTCAATATCATTAACTAAACAATTTTCTATTAATTCTATTCCCGCTTGCACATTAAACTGGCGTAAATCATTTTCTAATTTTCCCCTATCTATTTGATAAGAATTAGGAAGATGAAACTCTGATAATCCGAGTTCAGGTCTGTTTTGAAAATTAGTTTCCCAATTGTTGAAAAAATATCGCAATCCCAGCTTAGTTAAATGTTGTTGTTCAAAGTAATCAGTTAACTGAAGAGTATTAGCTAAATAGAAAGCTCCTACTTCAACAGTTGATTCTCCAACTTTAAAACTAGCTTCAGGTAAAGGACGAGTCATTCTATCGAGAACTACAACCGAAATATTAGGCTTTTGAAGTTTTAACTGCCGTGCTAAGGTTAAACCTGCTAAACCACCGCCACAAATGGCAACATCATAAGCTTTTTCTTGATTTAAAGCTTCAGCTTCTTGGCGCAATAATACAATTAATTCTTCCTTACTCTCCTTTAACAATTCCAGTAACTCTGGTGTCATTATCCCTTGGGGTGAACGATAGCGTAGCTTATCGTTTTCGACCCAGACTTTTACTCCTAAATGATTGAGATAAGATAAGAATTCAACTGTTTTCATAGGTTAAATTTCACCAAAATTTAGCAGTCGTGTAGAAGATACAAACAAATCTATTTTGGTAGAGAGTTTTTCATAGTTCTCCTTCTTCGTAATCTTCTTGGATGTTAGTAATAGATGGTTGACCGTCTTGTACTAAACCAACTACTTCAATGATTTGGGCTAAGTTAGCTACCGTTGGATATTCAAGAAAATTTTGTAAGGACAATTCCACCGAGAACATATTACGTAGACGAGATATTACTTGCGTTGCTAGCAGAGAATGTCCGCCAAGTTCAAAGAAGTTATCATAAATGCCAATGCGATCGCTTCCTAAAACTTCACTCCAAATCTGCACCAATTGAGCCTCAATCGGTGTGCGGGGTGAAACAAAGTTAGTACCAAGATTTCGCACAGCCGTATCCGGTGCAGGTAGAGCGCGACGGTCTACTTTACCATTAGGTGTCAACGGCAGAGCATTGAGCAGGACAAAAGCTTGGGGAACCATGTAATTAGGTAGCTTTTGTTCGATAAAGGAGCGCACTTGCGGCACAAGCTTTTGGACTAACTTGCCGTATAAGGGATTATTAGTATAGTCAGCCCAAGATTTGGTAGTAATGCTGGAATTATCCCAGAAGACGACTCTTTGCTCTTGTTTGCGGCAGAAAATCACATCATAAGCACCATTTTGACTACTACACCACCAACTGAGGTGGACAGTGTAACCGAGTTGTTGCCCCAACTGGTAGAACTCTTCGGGGTTAATCCCCTCTGTTGGCTGTTTTGCTAGTAGTTGGCGCAGTTGTCCCACAGTTTCCACAATAGGAGGATTTTCCCACCATTGCCAAATCTGTATTGCTTGCTGCACTCGTTGATTAGGTACGCCTCTAATTCCTAAAACTTCTGGCTGTTGCTGGAGTTGATTTTGAATTTGTGAGAACGAAAGCCTATCTAATTGCCAGTTTACCCAGGGAACTACCGTTGTTTGGACATCAGCATCTATATGCAGGGTGACATCATAGCGGAATTGCGTTAATTCATTTTGGGCGTAACCGCGTTTGGGCTGAATCTCTACCCAAGTAATTTGGGGAAAACGTTGTTTGAGGGCGATGAAGAAACCAGGATCGATTAGCAATTCTTCCTCAGCAGCTACACTTTGATTAACCTTTTGCTGCCATTGCTCAATAGTTATTTCTTCAGTAGCTTGGGACAACTGCACGGCTGCATGATATGGCTCCAAAAGAGGTAAACTGCGGATATCTCCCAGGAATAGCTTACCTTGAGTGTCAATTGCCGCGATCGCACCTGCAATGACCTGCAACAAATAATCCACACTGGGGAAATACTGCACCACTGAGTTAATCACTACAGTATCGAAGCTCCCTTGGGGAATATCTGCAAAGTTGTCCGCCATTCGGTGCAGCAGGCGCACATTGTTTAAACCCACTGTTTGACATATCTGTTCAACGTGCTGTAGTGCCGCACTAGAATAATCACAGCCCCAATACTCTTGACATTGCGGAGCCACACGAGATAGCAGTAACCCCGTACCACAACCAATTTCTAACACTCGCTGCGGTGAAACCGACAGGATGCGATCGACAGTATTTTCCACCCACTCGCGCATTTCCCACTCTGGAATGGCTTCCTTGGTGTAGGAACTGTTCCACCCAGAAATATTGAATGTAACATCATCTGTGGATAGTTGCTGTTGCCCATAAGCTTGCTCATAGAGCATTTGCCAATCGGAAACATACTCACTCTGCAATTGCGCCAACTCCTGAGGTAATACCTTGTTTTTCAAAGCTGGGACTAAGTAAGCCACCAGTTGTCGCTCGCCATTGCGATCGATGGCGACAACTACACCTTCTTGTACCAAGGAATGTTGGCTAATTACGCCTTCAATTTCCCCTAATTCAATACGCAAGCCACGCACCTTGACTTGATTATCGATGCGTCCCAAATATTCAATTTTGCCATTTGGTAAATAACGCGCCAAGTCCCCTGTTTTGTAGAGTCTTGCATCCGGTTCATTGCTAAAGGGATTGGAGATGAATTTCTCATCTGTCAATTTTGGGCGATTGAGATAGCCTCTGGCTAATCCTACACCGCCAATGTGCAGTTCTCCCGGTACACCCACGGGAACTGGTTGTAAGTGCTTGTCTAAAATGTAGACTTGGGCGTTGCCAATGGGACGACCAATGGTAACTTTCTCGTCCTCAAGATTGCATTTGGCGATGGTAGCGCAGACGCTGGCTTCTGTCGGCCCGTAACCGTTGAAGAAGTTTCTGCCAGTTGACCATTGTTTTATTAGTTCAGGTGAACAAGCTTCACCAGCGACAACGATCGCTTGCAGTGATGGCAGTTCTTCAGTTGGCAGGACTGCAAGGGCTGATGGTGGTAGGGTGATATGGGTAATGCCATAGTTGCGTAATCGCTCAAGTAATGGCATACCCGGCATGATGGAATCTTTTGTTCCCAGGTAAAGGGTTGCTCCTGAACCCAAAGTCATCAAGATTTCGGATATACAAGCATCAAAACTAAAGGAGGCAAACTGAAGCACGCGACTCTTAGAATTTACACCGAAAGCTTGAATCTGTGCTAGAGCTAGGTTATACAATCCTCGATGCTCAACCATCACACCCTTCGGTTTACCTGTGGAACCGGAAGTATAAATCACATTGGCTAGATGAGAAGCCGTGACAGCACTAGTGAGGTTATTTTGGTTGTTTTCGTCAATTTGTGACCAGATTTCATCAATGAAGACTAGGTTTGCGCCTGTTGGGGGTAGTTTTTCAACTAAGTGCTTTTGGGTGAGCAGTATCGGGGCTTGAGTATCTTGGAGCATATAGCTGAGGCGATCGCTAGGATACTCACTGTCAAGCGGTACATAAGCACCACCAGCTTTGAGGATTGCCAGCAAGCCTATAATCATTAAAGGCGATCGCTCTACACATAACCCTACTAGTACATCTGCTTCCACACCCAACGACTGCAAGTAATGGGCTAATTGGTTAGCACGACTATTTAACTCGTAGTATGTGAGTTGTTCATTACCAAATACCACCGCCACCGCATCAGGGGTACGCGCTACCTGCTCCTCAAATAACTGATGAATGCACTTATCTTGGGGATAATCCACTTCAGTCGAGTTCCACTCAACTAACAACTGATAGCGTTCTTGCTGAGTCAGTAGGGGAAGTAAGGCTACTTGCTGCTGGGGTTCATCAACAATTGCCGCTAACAAAGTCACAAAATGCTGCATCATGCGGCTAATAGTTGCCGCGTCAAATAAATCCCGGTTGTAAGAGCAGAAGCCTACAAGACCTTCTGGTGCATCCCACAAGTGAACTTCTAGGTCAAGCCTTACTGAGTCGAGTCCTGAAGCCATCCCTTCCACCTTCACATCAGGCAGATCCCAAGGAGAGGAGGGAGCATTTTGCAAGGCAAACATCACCTGCACCAAGGGGTTGCGGTCTAGGTTGCGCTCAACTTGCAATTCTTCGACTAACATCTCGAAGGGCAAATCCTGATTATCATAGGCATTTTGGGTAACTTCTCGCACCTGCCTTAGTAAACTCTCAAAGGTCGGCTCCCCAGATAAATCAAATCTTAGTGCCAAGCTATTGACAAAAAAGCCAATTAACCCTTCTATCTCTGTACGATTGCGATTGGCGATGGGTGAGCCAATTACCAAATCGGTTTGTCCACTGTAGCGAGACATCAACACCACAAAACCCGCTAGCAGTGTCATAAATAGCGTACTTCCAGACTCTTGAGTGAGCTTTTTCAACTGCTGCGTTAGCTGACTATCTATTTGCAGTTGCTCTGTACCGCCTCGGAAAGTCTGTATAGCTGGGCGGGGGCGGTCTGTAGGTAATTCTAATAGAGGTGGCGCACCTGTTAAATGTTGCTTCCAGTAGGTTAACTGACGCTCTAATACCTCATTTGTCAGCCATTGACGCTGCCACACAGCAAAGTCGGCATACTGTACGGGTAATTCTGGTAACTGTGCAGTACTACCTGTTGAAATAGCTTTGTAACAGGCTGATAGTTCATTGATTAAAACGCCCATTGACCAACCATCGGCAGCGATGTGGTGTATTGCAAATAGTAATACGTGTTCATCTGGTGCAATTTGCCACAGTTTGATTCGTAGTACAGGGCCATGAGCCAAATCGAATGGTTTGCAGGCTTCTTGTGTCGCCAGTTCTTCGACTTTTTTGGTGGGATCGGACTCATGCTGTAAAGCGATCGCTCTTAAGCTGATGGTCGTGTTGGGTTCTATGACCTGGACTGGCTTGTTATCTTTCATTTCAAACCGCGTCCGCAAGGGTTCATGACGTTGCACTATCTTATCAAAGGCTTGTTCCAAAGCTGTAACATTCAGATTTCCCAGCAAACGCACGGTGAAATCTATAGTGTATGCACCGCTTTCTCCTTCCAGTTGATTGACAAACCACAGTCGTTCCTGCGCCCATGATAGAGGTATATCTGCGTTTCTGGAAACAGGTACAATTGGCGGTACTGTTAGAGCTGAACCTGTTTGTAGTTGCGCTAATATTGCTTCACTTAACTGGGCAATTGTTGGTGATTCAAACAGATAGCGTAATGGCAATGAAATTCCAAAGGCTGACTGCAAGCGAGAAATTATCTGCGTCGCTAACAGGGAATGTCCCCCAAGTTCAAAGAAGTTATCATGTATGCCGACTTGCTCGATTTTCAGCACTTGCGCCCAAATTTGTGCCAGTGTTTCTTCAACGGGGGTGCGAGGTGCAACAAATTCTGCTGTGGTGTCTAACTCTGGTTTTGGCAGGGCGCGGCGGTCTATTTTTCCATTTGCCGTGAGGGGTAAGGATTCCAGGATTACCAACGCCTGGGGCATCATGTAAAGCGGCAGATGATTGGATAAATATTGACGCAGTTCGCTAGTTGTGGGTATCTGTTGGGAATACGGTACAATGTAGGCGACTAACCGCTTGTCACCTGGGATATCTTCGCGCAGGATTACACAACTAGCTTGCACATCAGCATTTTGGTTGAGTATAGCTTCAATTTCACCCAACTCAATGCGGAAGCCACGAATTTTGACTTGATTATCAATCCGCCCTAAGTATTCAATGTTGCCATCTGCCAAGTAGCGTGCCTTATCCCCAGTTTTATACAGACGGGAATGAGCTTGATTGTCAAAAGGATGAGCAATAAATTTCTCTTGTGTTAACTCATTTCGATTGAGATAACCCCGCGCCAAGGAAGCCCCGCCAATATGCAGTTCTCCCGGCACACCAATCGGTACTGGCTGCAAATACTCATCTAAGATGTAGACTTGTGCGTTAGCTATCGGGCGACCAATTGGCGGTGCAATATTTTTCTCTTGTCCATCAGCCACTACTACACCAGAAGTAGTGACAACTGTATTTTCCGTTGGGCCATAGTTATTCACCACCTGGAAAGGTAGTAAGTTGGATGGATAGCGATTGAGTTTATCTCCTCCAGTCAGTACAGTCCGCAAAGCTGTATTTTGCTTCCATTCCAGAGATAATAATTGCTCGGCTACTGGTGTGGGTAGAAAACTGATGGTTATGTTCTGGGATAGCAACCAATCTTGCAAATCTACCTCAGATCCCAAGATTCCCGGTTTGATTAAATAAATACTTGCACCTGCCGAGAGATAAGGCCACAATTCCCACACAGCCGCATCAAAGGCGGTGGAAGCTACTTGCGTGGCTTTGTCAGATGCAGTGATTTCAAAAGTACGTTGATGCCAGAATACGAGATTGAGCAGTGCTTCATGGGCAACTAATACTCCT